>CAZQOI010000071.1:0-13947 GCA_964594905.1 uncultured Granulosicoccaceae bacterium | reverse complement strand
ACACCAGATTCGTGCTTCTTGACGTGTGTGACTTCAGCCGCCTGACGTTCAACTGAAAGGTTCTTGTGGATAATGCCAAGCCCGCCTTCTTGCGCAAGTGCAATGGCAAGACGGGATTCTGTGACTGTATCCATCGCAGCTGACAGCAACGGGATATTTAGTGAAAGAGTTTTAGTCAGCCGGGTGGCAAGTTTGACATCTTTCGGCAAGACAGCCGAATGGCGAGGCGTGAGCAGGACGTCGTCAAAAGTCAGTGCTTCCTGGAAAACCAGCATTAGCTTGCTGTCCATCAATGAGTACAGGATGCGGGAGCATTATACAGTATGCTTGTCGTCCGTTGACCGAACAAGCATTGTGAATAACCCGCGCAAGATATTTACTGTCAGTCGTCTGAACCAGGAAGTTCAACAACTGCTTGAGAAGGGTTTTGGCACTTTGTGGCTGAGCGGCGAAATCTCGAATTTCTCCCGACCGGCAAGTGGACATTTCTACTTTTCCCTTAAAGACAGCCAATCGCAAATTCGATGTGCGATGTTTCGTGGTCGCAACCAATTTGTCGATTTCAAACCCGAGAATGGCGACGCAGTGTTGGTACGCGGCAAGCTTGGCCTATATGCAGCGCGCGGCGACTTCCAACTGATTGTCGAACATATGGAACCAGCTGGCGCTGGAAAGCTTCAGGCTGCATTTGAAAAAACCAAACAGATGCTCGACGAGCAAGGCTGGTTTAGCGCCTCCGCGAAGTTGCCATTGCCAATTGCCCCACAAACTATAGGTATTGTCACGTCCGCTACGGGTGCAGCGGTGCAAGATGTATTACAGGTGCTTAAAAGACGTTATCCACAAGCGCCAATCATTCTGTATCCAACCATGACACAGGGTGCGCAGGCCGCCCCCGAGATCGCCAAAGCCATCAAAAGTGCTGATCGGCGGCAAGAGTGCGATGTACTGTTGTTAGTCCGTGGTGGCGGCTCACTGGAGGATCTATGGGGTTTCAACGAAATGATCGTTGCCGAGGCCATACGCGACTGTAAAATTCCTCTTGTTGCAGGTGTTGGGCATGAAGTTGATGTCACCATCGCCGATCTGGTTGCCGATTTGCGTGCACCCACACCATCAGCCGCGGCAGAACTTGCAACCCCAGATAGCGCAGGGCTAAAACACCGAGCCCTCGACGCACAACGAAGCCTGTTAGCCGTTCAGCAGCGGCGCCTGGAACAAACGGATCGAACCTTGGCTAGTTTGCGTGCTCGTTTACAGGCCAGACACCCCGAACGCACCCTTCACGAAAGAGCGCAAAGGCTCGATGATCTTGCCGGCAGATTAGTTCGAGCGAACCGCAATTTTCTGGCAACTCGAACGACAATGGTCGAAGCGCTATCGAAACAGCTGGACGCCCATTCACCCGCGCTAAGCTTAGCGGCTTCCCAGGCCAAACTGGCCACAGTGACGGTTAGGATGGCCGCAGCCATGGACGCCCACATCCAACGCAGCACCGCCAAATTTCATGTCGCCACCCGTGCGCTGGATACTGTCAGCCCGCTGGCCGTGCTTGATCGAGGCTACGCAGTGCTGAAAAAAAACGGAGATCTGGTCACCAGAACAGACCAAGTTGCCCAAGGAGAACAGCTGGTCGCAGAACTGCTTGATGGTCGAATTCACGCGACGGTTGAATCCACCGAGCTTCGACCCAAGAATGGCTAACTCAGCGCAAGATCACGCAACATTACGCATTAAATTGGAATTAGTTCACGCTTTTTATTGCAAGTTCGAGCCATATCTGATACAACGTCGCGCTGCAATTTTCCGGTCCCTGAGGGGTCACCAAGATGGCAAAAGTCGCCTCTAAGAAGAAAGCGCAAGCGAAAAAAAACGCAAAGTCGAAGGCTTCCACAGCCCCGCAGTCTGCTGCCAAACGGGCGGCCAGTTCAAAGGACAACACCAACACAATCGTGGCTACATCCAAAAAAACCGCTTCAAAAGCAACCGCAAAAAAGAAGGCAACTGCCAAGAAAACGGCAGCTGTCGCAAGCAAGAAGACCGCGTCTAAAAAAGTAGCTGCAAAGAAAACGGCAGCGAAAGCCAAACCAGCGGTAGTTGCGAAGAAAGTGGCTGCCAAAGCAGCGCCTAAAGTTGCTGCGAAGAAAACGGCCAAGGTAGCTGCAAAAACTGCTGCGAAGAAGGTCGCAAAAAAAGCCACAGCAAAAAAGGCCACGGCCGAGAAAACCACGACAGAGGTCGCAGCCTCCAAAGCCAATTCAGGGAAGGCGGACAGTGGTACTAAAACTGCCAAGAAGGTAGCCGCTAAGGAATCGTCGGCCAAGAAAGCAGCTGCGAAAAAAGCAGTCGCGAAAAAGGCATCAGGAAAAGCCAAATCCGCCGACAACAAACTGTCTAAAGGATCCGAGTTAACGCCTGCCACTGTGAGAAGCGACGCCAACATAGCCATGGTGGACACCCAGACAACGGTTGTCCCCTACGAACGTGATAAGTCAGGTCATTACATGACCGACGAACAGCTTGAACATTTCCGTCAAAAATTACTTGATTGGAAACAACAGCTGATGGAAGAAGTGGATCGTACTGTCGATCACATGAAAGACGATGCAACAAACTTTCCCGATCCCAACGATCGAGCAACTCAGGAAGAAGAATTCAGCCTGGAGTTACGAACCCGCGATCGTGAACGCAAGTTGATCAAAAAGATCAACGAAGCGATCAAACGCATCGACGATGATGAATACGGTTACTGCGAAACTTGCGGTATCGAAATAGGTGATAGCCGACTGGACGCGCGACCAACAGCCGAACTATGCATCGATTGTAAAACGCTGGAAGAAATTCGCGAACGCCAGATCGCCTAACACCGCCAGTTGGCGAGACCGTAAACATCAGTTCAAGTCATTACGCTGGCCGGTTTGCACCCTCGCCAACCGGTCCTTTACACTTCGGCTCACTGGTCGCCGCAATGGCCAGTTACTGCGATGCCAAACACCACAAGGGTTTATGGCGACTACGTATTGATGACATAGATCAGGCACGAGTCGTTCCCGGCTCTATCGATTCAATAAAGCAGTGCCTCGATGTCTATGGATTTGCGTGGGATGGCGATGTCATACTACAGTCGAAAAGGCATGCGCTTTATCAAGATGCGCTAAATCAACTGATACAAGATGGTTTGCTTTATCACTGCAGTTGTTCACGCAAGCAGCTCATAGGCAAGCCTGTTTATCCAGGCTTTTGCCGCCCCGCTCAAGCGACATTTCCAGTTGTTGAAAAAGACCATGCCTTACGCCTGACGGTCAACGGCGATACTCAGTTCAACGACAAGGTGCAAGGCCAGCAAAGAGCTCTTTTAGAAGCCGATATTGGTGACACCATTATGTGGCGTCGGGATTCAGTATTCGCTTACGCTCTGGTTGCGGCCGTTGATGATAGCGACGGTATAACAACGGTCATACGCGGCGCAGACCTCATGGACGCAGCCCATATTCAACGACAGGTGATGCAAAAGCTCAAGCGAGCACTGCCAGATCATGGTCATGTACCGATTGCTCTGGACGTGGATCACAGAAAACTGGGAAAACAGACAAAAGCACCTGCCCTTGATCTCGAAAAACCGTTAATCTCATTGCACGACGCTTGGCATTTCCTTGGGCAAAAACCCATGCGTGCAGAATCAATTACAGAATTTTGGCATCACGCCATAGAGAGCTGGGATCTAAACGAAGTCCCTTCACAGACAGGCTGCGTCCATGCGTAGCTCAAGTTCAGATCACACCTTACTGATCGCCCTGGTATCACTGTTTCTTGTCAACTCGCCGTTTACAGCCTGGTGGGCTCATCTGTCTCTTCCTTGGTATGCAATGTTTTTTCCGTGGGCATTGATCATCGCACTGGTTGCCATCAACCAAAGAAGGATCAATCGTGGGGATTGAACTCGGTTGGTTGTTCGCTATTGCGCTAGCCTACCTTGCTTGCCTGTTTCTGATCGCCTGGTGTACTGACAGTGGGCTTATCCCAATGCGCATTGTTAAACATCCAATGGTGTATTCACTATCGCTTGGTGTGTATGCAACATCCTGGACTTATTATGGCAGTGTTGGTTTAGCAGATAGTAGTGGCTATGCGTTCTTGACGATTTACCTTGGTGTCACAGGCGCATTTCTGCTCGGCCCTTACCTACTCCGTCCCATACTGCGACTGTGTCGCGAGTACCAACTGACATCAATCGCTGACTTACTTGCGTTTCGTTATGGCGGACGAGCAACCGGCTTGATCGTCACGCTATTCATGCTCATCGGAATCCTGCCCTACATTTCGTTGCAAATTCGAGCTGTTACTGAATCGGTTCAAGTGTTGAGTAGCCAAGTCCCTCCTAGAACGCTGGCCCTGTTGTTTTGCGTCGTCATCACCGTGTTTGCAATCTTGTTTGGTGCACGACATCTAACGCCGCGCGAAAAGCACCATGGGTTGGTCGTAGCCATTGCCTTTGAATCTGCAATCAAACTGATCGCATTAATACTTGCCGGCATTTTTGTCGTAACACAAGTGTTTGATTCGCCTGTCGCCATGAGCGAATGGGCTGCGGTTCAGCCCGGCATGGTCGAGGATTTGTACTCGCCAATTCGAACCAGTCTCTGGCCAACCTTACTGTTATTAGCGTTTTGTGCGGCGTTTTTGCTACCGCGCCAATACCATATGACGTTCGTTGAAAATGAAAACCCCGAGCATTTGAATACGGCCTACTGGCTGTTTCCTTTGTATTTGCTGCTACTCAACCTGCCAATCATCCCCATCCTGTTCGCCGGTCGATTTCTGGAACTTGGCCTTGAACCGGATTTCTACGTTTTAGGTATAACGCTCAGCCTCGGTCATGAATGGTTAGCGATGCTGGTATTTCTTGGTGGTTTGTCAGCTGCTAGTGCAATGATGATCGTAACGACACTGGCATTGTCCTATATGTGCATGAATCATTTACTGTTACCTGCCTCACTCAAAGGGTTTCAACCAACAGACTTCTATCAACGATTGTTGTGGGGAAAACGTTTGGTTATATCGCTGATCATTGCGGCAGGTTACGGTTTTTATGTTGTTATCGAACTCAATGAAGGTCTTGCGAGCCTTGGGCTAATTTCGTTTGTCGCAGCAGCGCAATTGCTGCCAGGTGTTGTTGGACTGTTGTTCTGGGCACGAGCTACACAAACAGGCTTTATATTGGGTTTGATCGGCGGTGCAACTGCTTGGTTTGCATTTCTGATACTACCGCTTCTGAATACAAACGTTACTCCGCTTTCCTGGTTTCCGGTTACTACTGATATATGGACCTTATCAACATTTTGCACCTTGACCGTTAATGGCAGCTTGTTGATTCTAGGCTCGCTGTTCTCTGAGCCATCACCGGACGAAACAACAGCCGCGCAGGCCGGTATAGAACAGGTGAGTTACACGCCAGAGAAAACTCATATTGCTCGATCCGTATTGCACTACCGCTATGCCATGCAGCAGGCACTCGGAAACAAGGTTGCCAATGAGGAACTGGAACGTGCACTCCAGGATACTTTTATCGATCCCGGCGAAACACGAACAACCGAGCTACGCATCCTGCACGAACAACTTGAGCGAAATCTCACAGGATTGGTTGGCCCTACCATAGCCCGTGAAGTGCTACGTCACAAACAACCCAGCCAACAACCTGACATACACGCACAATCACCTGACACAAGACTTCTTGAGCTTCGACTCGAGGCATCCCGCGAACAGATGCAAGGCATGACCAAGCAGCTTGATGATCTGAGGCGCTATTTACGTGATGTATTACGTCAACTACCGATTGGCGTATGTTCAATCGCTGCTGACGGAAAGATTTATATCTGGAATTCCGCCATGCAAGGCTTAACCGGTATCAGCGAACGCCAGGCTCATGAAAAGTTACTCGATGAACTCAGCGAACCTTGGGGCACTTTACTGAACGGCTTTGCAAAATCAACTGACGAACATCAATTTCGTCGTCGTGCAGCAACTGAACACAACACGGTATCGGTAAATCTACACAAGGCAGATATCGACACTAGCGACGAATCTATTGATAATTCAAGAGGTCAGGTCATCCTGATGGAAGATCGCAGCAACCTTGATACCTTGGAAGCCGAACTCGCACACAGTGAACGACTTGCCTCGATCGGCCGACTTGCCGCAGGTGTTGCACACGAAATCGGTAACCCCTTGACCGGCATTGCGAGTATTGCGCAAAACCTTCACTACGATGTTAGTGATAAGGACGGCTCTGAGCCACTTATCAAGGAGCAGACAGACGATATCCTGACCCAGGTCAATCGAATAAACCAGATAGTTCGATCACTGCTGACATTCTCTCATGCAGATGAAGTTGCCGATAAATCTCACGAAGCAGTTGATATGAGCAGTTGTATCAGCGAGGCAGTTCGCCTGGTTCAGCTATCACCAGACACACACTCATTAAAATTTGATATTGACTTACACAATGATGCAATCGTCTATGGCGACGCCAACCAGCTAACGCAAGTGTTCGTTAATCTGCTCAACAATGCAGCTGATGCCTCACCCACTGGCGGTAAAGTATCAGTGCGTAGTCATACTGACGGTGATGCAGTTGTAATCTCTACCAGTGATGAAGGACGAGGCATAGATCCAAAAACTCAACGACAGGTGTTCGAACCATTCTTCACAACCAAACCTGTTGGCCAGGGTACTGGCCTCGGTCTGTCATTGGCGTATAGCATCGTGGCTAACCACGATGGCAAACTTACCATCGGCGACAACCACAAAGGCGCCACAATGATAGTCAGCCTTCCGTTGGCAAAACATCAAATGCAAGGTAGTTCGCACGCTGTATGAAACGCATCCTGCTGATCGAAGATGAAGATGTCATTCTCAAGGCATTGAGGCGTCTACTGGAGCGTAACCACTACGCCGTCACCGTGGCGACAACTGTGGAAGCAGCCAGCGAACTCCAGCCTTCATCGTTTGATCTGGTGCTGGCTGACCTGCGTTTGCCGGGAGAACCTGGCACAACCATCATTCCAGCGGCTGATCCCGTTCCCGTAATTATCATGACTAGTCACGCATCCGTAAGATCGGCAGTGGATGCAATGCGAAGTGGCGCTATCGACTATATCGCCAAACCGTTTGACCATGACGAACTATTGATGGTAATCGGCCGTTCGTTGATGCAGAGGCAGATGCATGCGCAAAACCGCGCGCTTAAACTTGATCTCAATCGATTGATGCCGGTTACCCACTATCTCAATCACCCAATTACAACGTCCATACTGCAAACATTTGATGGCAACAACACAACGCGACGATTACATTTATATGGGGAGTCGGGGTGCCATCGCGAAGTCATTGCGCGTGCTCTGCACACGCTTGGGGATCAAGCTGACGCACCTCTAGTGGTTCTCGACGCTAACACAATAAACAAACACGAGAAATCTGACACATTGTCAGAGTACTTGCAGATCGCACGTAATGGCACACTAGTGATCCGCTACCCTGAAAAGCTGACTGAAAATGCACAGACACTTCTAGCAGAAACCATCGAACTAGAACCAAACTCGATGTCACAGAGTTCTCTCGTCAGACACCTCGATGTCGACCTGATTACCCTGAGCCAGTTCCCACTTGATCGTTTGCTGTCGGACAACAGCATGACAGCGAGATTCAAAGCATTACTAACTAACGAGTACTCCATTCCCCCACTGCGACAAAGACGTCAGGACATTATTCCTTTAGCAACGCAAGCGGTAGCACAAGCCGCTGAACGATATGGCATTAACGCACCAATTCTCTCTGACAGTGCCAGGAGTGTGCTTGAAGCACACGATTGGCCAGGCAATATGACCGAGCTCGAGCAACTCATACAAGACGCCGTCAAAAAGGCAACAAGTAACGTCATCGATGCACCTGAACTTGGTTTTAATGACCCTCAGGAAAACCTCGGCTCATTGGATCTGGAAGCGTATTTTCGTTATGCGGTTTTGCGCCACCAGGGACAGATGTCGGAGACCGAACTGGCTGCCATGCTTGGCATCAGCCGAAAGGCCTTATGGGAACGGCGTCAAAAAATGCATCTATTACGGGACCCCGGAGATAGCTGATGTGCAATCAGGGTCTTTGATAGCGGGCGATATCGAGAAAAAAAATCTCACCTTTTCAAATACTTGAGACTTAACAAATATTTCCGGGCACAAACCTCGCCCGAAGCTTGTGAGGCCATATCGCAGACGGGTAAAATCCCCGCCATCAATAGCTACAGCAAAGTTTGCGTATGTCTGAAGACAGAACCTATGAGGTTCCCTCTGAGCTTGTCGATTCGGCAACCGTCAATGAGGCGAAGTACAACGAAATGTACCAACGTTCGGTGGATGACTCCGATGCCTTTTGGGCCGAACAGGCTGAAGAACTGATCGATTGGTTCAAGCCCTGGGATACCGTACAGGAATGGGATTTTCACAAAGCCGAAATCAAATGGTTTGATGGCGCAAAACTCAACGTCTCATACAACTGTCTTGATCGGCATCTTGAAACTCGTGGCGATCAAACTGCAATCATCTGGGAAGGCGATGACCCGGAAGAAGCTCGACATATCAGCTACCGCGAACTACATGACGAAGTTTGTCGTTTTTCCAACGCACTAAAAGGTATTGGCATCAAGAAAGGTGACCGCGTGTGCATCTACATGCCTATGGTGCCAGAGGCTGCCGTTGCAATGCTGTCCTGTGCACGAATTGGTGCCGTACATTCAATCGTCTTTGGTGGCTTCTCACCAGATGCTTTGAAAGACCGCATCAATGATTCGGAATGTTCACTAGTTATCACCGCCGATCAAGGACTACGCGGCGGACGCAAAGTACCACTCAAAGCCAACGCTGATATCGCGTGCGAAAAAACCGACTGCGTCAAACGCATGGTTGTTGTCCAACGCGGTGGCGAAGATGTCGAATGGAAAGACGGCCGTGACCTTTGGTACCACGAACTTATCCAGGGTGCATCAAGCGATTGCCCAGCAGTGGAAATGGATGCGGAAGATCCATTGTTCATTCTCTACACATCAGGCTCCACGGGCACACCTAAAGGTGTATTGCACACCAGTGGTGGCTACATACTCTATGCGTCAATGACACACAAGCATGTGTTCAACTACCAGGATGGTGATATCTACTGGTGCACCGCCGACGTGGGTTGGGTCACTGGTCACTCCTACATCGTTTATGGCCCACTCGCCAACGGTGCGACCACACTGATGTTTGAAGGTATCCCTACCTACCCTGATGTCAGCAGGTTCTGGAACGTCATCGACAAACACAAAGTCAATATTTTCTATACAGCTCCAACTGCTATTCGAGCCTTGATGGCGCAGGGAAATGATCCGGTCACCTCAACCGATCGCAGTAGCCTCAAGCTACTGGGTACCGTTGGTGAACCCATTAACCCGGAAGCATGGGAGTGGTATCACAAGGTGGTTGGCGAAGAACGCTGCCCTATTGTGGATACCTGGTGGCAAACCGAGACCGGTGGCATATTGATCTCGCCTCTGCCGGGCGCTACCGCCCTGAAACCAGGCTCTGCAACAAAACCGTTCTTTGGTGTTGTGCCAGAACTGGTTGATGAGCAAGGCAATATCATTGAAGGTGCAGCCTCCGGCAATCTCGTCATTACTCGCCCTTGGCCAGGGATGATGCGCACGGTCTATGGCAACCAGGAACGTTTCAAAGAAACCTACTTCGCTATGTATCCGGGCTACTACTTCACTGGCGATGGTGCCAGACGCGATGAAGACGGTTACTTCTGGATCACCGGACGTGTTGATGATGTGTTGAACGTCTCAGGTCATCGATTGGGTACCGCTGAAATCGAGAGTGCCTTGGTTCTTCATGATTCAGTAGCGGAAGCTGCAGTCGTTGGCTATCCACACGACATCAAAGGCCAAGGAATCTATGCCTATGTCACATTGATGAATGGCGTAGAAGCAACCGATGAACTAAAAGCGGATCTGGTCAAGCACGTACGAAGCGAAATCGGTCCGATTGCCACGCCTGATTTACTGCAATGGGCGCCTGGCCTACCAAAGACTCGTTCGGGAAAAATCATGCGCCGTATCCTGCGCAAGATCGCAGAGAACGACGTCAGTAATCTTGGCGATACATCAACGCTTGCTGATCCTGGTGTTGTCGACGGTCTCGTTGAGAATCGCGCCAACTCTTAAGCGAAAACGATTGACAGCCCACTCATAGACTTACGAGTGGGCTGTTAAATTATTTAGTGAGTCATTGAGTCAGTTTGCAGCCAGCAAACACTATTGCAGTGCCCTGACCTGATCAAGCAATTCATCGTCTGCCCAATCACGTGGTCCAAGCGCCTCAAATACAACCTGTCCTTGTCGATTGACAACGATAGTGGTCGGCAAAGCACGAACTGACCAGTTAGGCAATGAATCCCCAGCACCAATCAACACAGGGAAGTCGATCGGTACGCGAGAGAGGAACTGTTTGACGGTATCACTACCTTCACCCGCATTGATGGCAAGCATGCCGATTCCCTCATCCTTGACCGCATGCCAGGCCGTATTCATCGACGGCATTTCTTCAATACATGGTGGGCACCAGCTTGCCCAAAAATTTATTATCCAGAGTTTGCCGTCCAGTGCATCTGGATCCCAGGTTTGATCCTCAACGTCAGGTAGTTCGAAACTTGGTATCGGACGTTCTACTTCGCTCAAGCCCATCGCAAGGCTCGCGCTGGCAGTGGTAACAGCTATCGCTACCACCAGACGCTTCAACAGGGACTTCAGACGTGATCGGATCATATCGCTACCTATCAATGTTCTGCTTATCAGACTACCCCTTGTGACCGTATAATGGGGTATGAGTGCCAAAAAAACAGTCAGTGACGACGACATGGCCCTGTTTCGTGAGGCAGTTGGTGATGTACGTGCGGTCGAGAACGACCGTATCGCACCAGCGGATGGCAAACCCAGCCCTCACTCTTCCACGCTGCCGCACGAAAAAGATGACAAGTCAGTGATGGACTCATTGCTGGATGAGCTCAGCGAGGCCGATCTTCTTGAAACCGGTGAGCATCTCGCGTTTACGCAAGCGGGTGTACAGCGTTCTGTGTTGAAGAAGTTAAAAAGTGGTCGCTACTCAATCCAAAGTGAAATCGATTTGCACGGACTGACTCTGGCCGAGGCAAAAACCGAACTTGGCAATTTCATCAAGGCCGCACAGGAAAGAAGGCATCTGTGTGTGCGGGTTATCCACGGCAAGGGCCGCAAGACGATCGAAACTGCACCGCGACTCAAACCTGCTGTCAATCAGTGGTTACAACGCTCCAAGCAGGTGTTGGCCTTTTGCTCGGCGCGAGCAAACGATGGTGGAACGGGCGCTGTCTATGTATTGCTCAAACGTCCCAAGTAATCATCGAATTACTGATAAAAGCAAACGTGGTACCGAATTACACGGGATTTTCCGGAGGCATAAACCGCCAGAGCATACGTCCTAACCATATAGCGCAAAAGCATATTTCGCTGGAACTTTGTCGTCTTTTGGTAGTCATCACAATCAACACCTGCCCTTCAGAAACCCCCGAATATGTCAGACTTTCGTGAAACTGATGTTCATCAGCGCAATCCCGCACAGTCAGTCAAACACGTGGATAATCAACGACGCAGCTTGATCAAACTCGCCTCTGCAGGCTCTGCATTGGCTGCAGGTGCAGCGTTTAACCTTGTACCTTCACTTGCCAGTGCACAGGAAAATCGCACTCGCTACGGCATCGTTGGGCAAATCGCACCAGAACTCGAAGTTGGCACCTGGCGAAATGCGGCAGAGGAAGACACTACTTTCTCAATTACTGATGCGCGGGGCAAATGGGTATTCCTCAAATGCTGGCAATCCTGGTGCCCAGGCTGCCACTCCTCTGGGTTTCCAACTTTACAGGCAGTGCAAGAAGCGTTTTTTGAACACCCAAAGGTTGAAATTGCTGCAATACAAACGGTCTTCGAAGGTTTCAACACCAACACCGAAGACAAGCTTGCCGAGATACGTCAGCGCTATGACTTGAGGATACCAATGGGTCACGACGCCGGTAACAGAGGTGCGGATGATCACCGACCAAGCACCATGCGACTGTTTCGAACCGGGGGTACGCCATGGCTGATACTGATCGCACCCGACGGCACGGTCGTGTTCAACGATTTTCATGTCAACACTGAAAAAATGATCGAGTACGTGCAGGAACAAATTGCCTAATGTTGAAGTTCGTTATCCGTACGTCTCTGATCGTTGTCGCACTGTCACTTACTCTATCTGCAAGCATCGCGACTGCCGCCGAAGGTCAACCCATCATCGCGCCAGATGCCACATCTGATCTGCAAGAAGATCTGCTGTCACGTTATAAGGGTATGGGTGAGGAATACGTTCCTCGAACCGAACACCTGCTTGAAGACGGAGTACCAAAATACATCAACCGTTTGATTGCAGAAGAATCTCCCTACCTGCTCCAACACGCACACAATCCGGTTAACTGGTTCCCCTGGGGCAAAGAAGCATTCGCCCGCGCAGTAGACGAAGACAAACCCATCTTTCTATCCATTGGTTACGCGACTTGCCATTGGTGTCACGTCATGGAAAGAGAAAGTTTTGAAAATGAAGCTATCGCGGGTCAGTTAAATAAAAATTTCATCGCAATCAAGGTGGATCGTGAGCAATTGCCTGATGTTGATGCGCTGTATATGACTGCTGTGCAAATGATTACAGGCGGTGGCGGTTGGCCTATGTCCAGCTTTCTGGATAACGAAGGCCGCCCCTACTTTGGCGGCACCTACTACCCACCAACACAGTTTGCAAGCCTTCTGCAACGAGTCGACACGCTCTGGGCAACACAACGCGCTGAGCTACTCGAGCAAGCAGGAGCTGTGCAGCGTGCACTAAGTAACGCTCATCAGTTGGGTCAGACAGCAAAAGCTGTTGGCGCACATGAGATTGACAACGCCACAGCCAATGCTGTGATGAGTTTCGATGCGGACTATGGAGGCTTTTCTCGTGCCCCGAAGTTTCCACAAGAATCCACATTGATGTTCCTGCTTGAACAGGCGCGCATTAAGGACAACAGTGAAGCGCTGAATGCCAGTGACTTTACCTTAAGAAAAATGGCCGCAGGTGGGATACACGACCAAATTGGTGGTGGCTTTCATCGCTACTCAGTCGATCACCAATGGTTGGTGCCGCACTTTGAAAAAATGTTGTACAACCAGGCAAATCTTGCCCGTGCCTATGTGTTGGCTTGGCAACTGACCGGACACGCGGATCATGCAGCAACAGCCAGAGGCATACTCGATTACGTGTTGCGCGAGATGACCAGCGATGAAGGCGTTTTCTATTCCGCTACCGATGCCGACTCAGAAGGCCGTGAAGGCGCTTTTTTTGTTTGGACGCCAGAAACATTGCAAGCGGCGCTATCTGAAGACGATGCGGAGCTCGCCGCCGAGCTCTGGGGTGTCGATGACGTCGGTAACTTTGAAGGCGAGACCATACTCAACCGGCCAACGCCATTACCCATTCTTGCAAAGGTATTCGACCTGCCAGTAGACACATTGGTAAAGCGTCGATTTGAACTTGCTGAGAAACTTAGAACAGCACGTGAAGCTCGTGAGCATCCTCTTCTTGATGACAAGATACTGACCGGCTGGAATGGCCTGATGATCACAGCATTGACCGAAGCCGCCATGGCTTTTGACGAGCAACGATATCTCGATGCGGCAAGCCGTGCAGCGAACCAACTGCTGGATAAAGCAATGAGCGGCACTGGCAAACTCAAGCGTTCGCAATACAACGGTGTGGTGTCAATCGATGCCAAACAAGTTGATTTTGCCTGGTTGGCAGAGGGGCTTATCGCCTTGTACGACGC
>CAZQOI010000070.1:3809-14504 GCA_964594905.1 uncultured Granulosicoccaceae bacterium | reverse complement strand
GTGCTGACTTGTACCCCCTCAGGCGCAACACCTGTAAAAAAACTGAAAACCAAAGGAAATACGACAAAGTACGCAAACGCAACGCCCGCATAAAATAACAATGTACTCGACACTAATAATGGCACCACAAGCTTCTTTTCATGCGAGTACAAACCTGGGGCAACAAAGGCCCAGATCTGATAGAGCAGAAATGGCACGGCCAGAAAAACACAAACCATCAAGGTTAGTTTGAACGGGATTAGAAAAGGCGATGCGACATCAATGGCGATCATCTGGCTGCCCGGAAGAAAGCGTAGCAACGGCGCTGCCAACGCCGAATACACATCGTTCATAAACGGGAACAGGCAAGCAAAGAGAACTACCACCGACAGCATCATCTTTACCAATCGATTACGCAATTCGATCAGATGAGATAGAAATCCCTGTTCCTGTGCAACAGAAGAATCTTGAGTAGCCATGTCTTTAAGAGGAGGTGCCTGTACCTGTGCTTTCCGAACGACTGCTCGATTCGGCTTTGGATACACTGGTGTCAGAACTCAATGCATTGTTTGTATTTTCATTTGTATCTTCCGCATCGTTCCCTGATCCGTTCTCGCTGCCAGAACTACCGCTCGCCGAACTATCGCTTAACTTTGAGGATTCTTCTATAGACGACATACTCTCGTTCGCATCACGAACAATTTCCTGACTACTTTTCTGAAAGTCTTTTTTAGCGGAATCCACCATTTCCCGGAGCTCACTGATTTGATCGCGTTGATCTCCAATCAGTTTTTTCAGTTCGCCGGATTCAAACTCAGACGCAAAGTCGGATTTCACGCCTTTCACAAAGCGCTGCATTTTGTTTACCCACTTACCTGCCGTTCGAGCGACCGCAGGCAGCCTCTCCGGCCCAATAACGACCAGTGCAATTACGCCGATAAACATCAATTCGGTAAAACCGACATCAAACACGTCGTATCAAACTCGCAGTCAATTAACCTAAAGCACTAGAACTCGGAAGTTAAACAAACCTTAAGCCGAGGTTTTGTCGTCTGATTTGTTCATGACAGTTGAATCAGCTGCCTCATCATCAGATGCGAGTTGTGCAGGATCATCGTCTTCATTCTTGACAGCTTGCTTAAAACCCTTAACCGCTGTACCAAGATCACCACCCAGATTACGCAATCGCTTTGCGCCAAAAATCAGAATGACGATGGCCAGAATCAGCAGAAGGCTTGGAACACTTGGGACGCCCATTTATTAAATCTCCAGTTTTCATGTTTCATCGCGAGAGGCTTTCTCCGTAATACCGGAGACCCCTTCGCGACGTTGTAGTTCGCTCAGAATATCAGACGAGCTAAGACCTTTCGCACTCATCATGACCAACATGTGAAACCACACATCCGCGGCTTCTGCGATCAAGTGGTCATTGTCGTCTTCTTTTGCCGCCAAAATAAACTCGATGGCTTCCTCGCCCACTTTCTTCAATATGGCGTCATCACCACGATGAAACAAGCTCGCCGTGTAAGAAGTTGACGGATCCGCACCCTTACGGGACGTAATTTCGGCCTCCAGCCGCGTCAGAACACCACTCATGGACGTCTGCCTCGTATTGTAAATTCTTTACCAAAAGGAATGGCGCGCCAGTCTACCGCCAACAAGTGCGTTACTTTGGCGAATTTCCACACCGTATTCACCGGTACAGGCCCAAATTCACTCTTTTCCATAAATCGACTCTGGTGAGCGAAGTACGGGTTCACATTCTTGCCATTTGTGTTGCTCGTCGAGCCGTCGATAGAAACAATGAGCCCTACCGGTATGACAAGCAATACCGCCAATTTGCTCAACTCTCATCAAAATCACATCACCGTCGCAGTCGAGCCGAAGTTCGTGCACTGTCTGCGTATGGCCAGACGACTCACCCTTGCGCCATAATTTCTGACGAGATCTTGAAAAATACACGGCTTGTCCGGTCCGAGCTGTCTCGGCTAGCGCTTCGGCATTCATCCATGCAAACATCAGCACTTGCCCAGTATTAACATCCTGAGTAATGACAGGCACCAAGCCCGAATCATTAAACGCAACATCCTGAGTAAAGTCAGCTTGATTCATCCACTCTCTCCCAGCATTTGAAACGCACTGCTAAAGGGCAATGGCAAGTCATAACGCATTGAGACGAACCTCGATACCTTGGGCCGCCATATGTTCCTTGGCCTCACGTATTGTGTGTTCGCCAAAATGAAAAATACTGGCTGCAAGTACGGCATCAGCTCCCCCTTCATTAACACCATCGCTTAGATGTTGAAGAGTACCAACACCACCGGAAGCAATTACCGGTATCTCAACAGCGTCACTGATTGCGCGGGTTAGTGCCAAATCGAAACCTGACTTCGTTCCGTCTCTGTCCATGCTGGTCAACAACAGCTCACCTGCACCAAGTAAGGCCATCCGCTCTGCCCATTGAATGGCATCTATGCCAGTTCGCTTACGACCACCATGGGTAAAGATTTCCCACTGCTTAGGAGCGCCTTCTTCGGAGACACATTTGGCATCCAAGGCAACAACGATACATTGCGAGCCCACTTTATCGGTTGCCTCACGAACAAGTTCCGGTCGATTGACGGCCGCAGTGTTGATACTGACTTTATCGGCACCGGCATTGAGTAACTTGCGAACATCGTCAACCTCACGTATGCCACCACCAACAGTCAACGGTATGAACACCTCTGAAGCGACTTGCTCAACCACTGACACGATAGTTTCGCGATTATCCGAACTTGCGGTGATATCGAGAAAGGTAATTTCGTCCGCACCCGCTTCGTTGTAACCACGCGCAACGCTGACCGGATCGCCAGCATCACGAATCTCCATGAATTTGACACCTTTGACGACGCGTCCAGCATCAACGTCAAGGCAGGGAATGATGCGCTTGGCGAGACCCATCTCAAGCAGTGCCTGAAGAAGGCTGGAATGAATCCGCCAACTCTTGTGCCTGTTTTAGATCGACGGTGCCTTCATATAAAGCCCGTCCAACGATCGTTCCGCAAATACCGCTGTCCAGATGCGCACCTAGCGCATGAATATCATCGATTGATGTCACCCCGCCTGAAGCGATGACAGGAATCGAGATAGCCGATGCCAACTCAGCAGTTGCTTCAACATTGACTCCCTGCATCATGCCATCGCGACTGATATCGGTATACACGATTGCACTCACACCAACGTCTTCGAATCGGCGAGCTAACACCGATGCCTTGACTGAAGATGCCTCAGCCCAGCCTTCAGTGGCAACAAATCCGTCTTTCGCATCCAAGCCGACAATTACCCGATCTTTATGTCGTTGACAAAGCTCATCGACGAACTCCGGACTCTTGACTGCCAAGGTACCAATGATCAACCACTGAATTCCCGCATTGATATAGGCATCAGCGCTTTCCATCGTGCGAATGCCGCCACCGATCTGTACTGGAACTTCGCCACACGCTGCGCATATCCTTCGGATAACGTCAGCATTTTTTGGCTCACCTGCAAAAGCACCATCAAGATCAACAAGATGAATCCTGCGGGCCCCTTCGTTCAGCCAACGCGTTGCAACTTCGACAGGATCATCACTGAAGACAGTATCGTCATCCATTCGTCCTTGGCGCAAGCGAACGCATTTGCCATCTTTCAAATCTATAGCTGGAATGATTAGCATGAGTAGTTATCCAGGGAGAATGCATTGTCGCATTCCACATCAGTGGTCGAGCACATCTTGTCAGACAACTCCATGATCTAACGAACTTTCCAGTTGACGAAATTGCGGAGTAGCTGAAGCCCATCGGCCGCACTTTTTTCCGGGTGAAACTGACAGGCAAATAATCCGTCGCGGGCTATCGCCACAGAAACTGTACTGCCATAGTCGGTTGTCGCAACCGTATCAGTAGCATTTACAGGAACACAAAAGTAGCTATGCGCAAAATAGAATCTTGACTCATCCGCAATACCATCCCACAGGGGATGTTCGCGTGTCTGTCGAACTTTGCTCCAACCCATGTGCGGTACTTTCAATCGCTGTCCATCAGCGTTAGTTAATGGGTCATCAAAACGTTTGACAGAGCCATCGACAATATTCAAGCATTCGACACCATCGTTCTCTTCGCTATGTGTGAATAGAACCTGGTACCCCATACAGATACCAAGGAACGGCCGGGTTGAGATTGTGTCAACAACGGTTTGAGCTAATCCCGACTCGTGCAAGGCGGACATACAATCAGCCGCTGCGCCTTGTCCTGGGCACACGATACGATCGGCACTGGCTATGACGGTTTCGTCGCTACTGACCAACACCTCATCATCAGGAGCGACATGTTCAATCGCTTTGGACACCGAGCGCAAATTGCCCATGCCATAGTCGATAACAGCAATACGTTGCATTGTTGAATCTGCAGTGACTGAGCGCTTCTACAAGGAGCCTTTGGTTGACGGCATTGCATCTTGTGCACGCTCGTCAATCGTACAGGCAACCCGCAGAGCTCGACCGAATGCTTTGAACAAGGTTTCGATCTTGTGATGATCATTAGCACCACGAATAACATCCAGGTGCACCGTGGCCCTGGCGTGGTTGGCGAAACCCTGAAAAAACTCCTGGGTCAGGTCGACATCAAAACTACCCACGTGCGGGCGCTTGAATTCGGCATTGAAATGCAAACCAGGACGCCCGGAAAAATCAATCACAGCGCGTGACAAGGACTCGTCAAGAGGCACATAGGCGTGGCCATAGCGACTGATCCCCTTGCGATCACCGAGTGCGTCTGCAAAGGCCTGACCAAGCGTGATGCCAATGTCCTCGACAGAGTGATGATCATCAATGTGCACATCACCCTTGCAGTGCACGTCGAGATCAAAAAGACCATGACGTGCTATCTGGTCAAGCATATGCTCCAGAAACGGCACACCCGTTTCGAATTTCCCGGCCCCCGAACCGTCGAGTTTCAACTCAACAGCAATGGAGGTCTCCAAGGTCTTGCGCTCAACTCGCGCCTGCCGATTGGACACCCACAATCCCCTATAAAAGCGTCGGAGGATACACGCTCTCCGCCGTTTGAAACACCCACAAACCCTGACAAACCCTATTCCACACGGTTCAAACCGCTGGAATGCCTATTCATCGCCCACTTGCAGCAAAAATGTGACTGGCCCATCATTTACCAAACCAACCTGCATATCGGCGCCAAAACTACCGCGTCCAACTGGTTTAGCCATCGTCTGATCAAACGAATCACACAGTTGTGCGAACAGCTTGCTTGCGAGTTCGGGCGCTGCACCACGCGAGAATCCGGGCCGCCGACCTTTGTTGGTGTCCGCAACCAGAGTGAATTGCGGCACCAGCAAAAGCTCGCCTGCCGCCTCAGTGATATTTAAATTCATTTTGCCGCTGTCGTCACTGAACATCCGAAATAGCAGGATTTTTTCTTTTAGCTGCTGAACCTCTTTCTGGGTGTCCAATTTCTCAACACCAATTAGGGCTAGCGCGCCGAAATTGATTTCCGCGGTTCGCTGTTTGTCGATGGTGACGCTGGCCTCCGAGACCTTTTGAATCAGGGCTATCATGATTTCTCTGGGTTGTGTTCTGGGCTGTGTTCCGGGCTAAGTTACTGATAGTTGGAATTACCCGTCCGAGGGTAGGAAAATTCCTACAAAAAAATCAGAAATTTCTGACAAAAAAAGAGCCGTTTTCTGATGGCATTTTTTTGGCGGCCTATGGATACTAACCACGTGGTCAGCAACACGCCACACACAAGGAAGTATCAAGGACGATGTAAGTCAACATGGAAGTTCGCAACCGCAGGAGAGGTTGCTCGATGACCGCATCAACCTGAGGAACCAGGAAGGTTCGCCCCCGACCAGTGGACGGTCGGGGGTTTTTATTTTGGGGCATCCGAAAATCCTTTGCCAATTATGTGAATGAGCACGTGATTGAGCACCTGACTTCCTGCAGCCACGTCTGGCATCTACAATTTGTCTAATCCGACCGCCCGATGCTGTTCATCAATATGCCCAGTCGCGCCCTCCGACTATGACAAGTTTTCTGATCGACAAAACGATGCGCGCGCTGGCTTGGTTACCGTTATGGATGAACCAGGCTATTGGACGCTTGATCGGTCGTATTGCCTGGTGGACAAACTCACGTGCTCGGCAAATAACTTCGATCAATCTGTCGTTGTGTTATCCCGAGATGTCGACAGAAGAACGTAATTCTCTTGCGCATGAGAGCCTTTTACACACTGGAATGATGTTCACAGAGTGCGCATGGATCTGGTATCGACCGACAGATGTGGTAAATCGCTACATTGCCGACACCGAGGGCCAAGACTTGTTGGAATCGGCATTGACAACAAACAAGGGCGCGATACTAGCTTCTCCTCATATCGGTAATTGGGAGTTAAGCAATCTGATTGTGAGCAAACAAACAGAGCTCAATTACTTCTATCGAAGCCCACGTAACAAAATACTTGCACCTCTTTTACTCAAATGGCGTGGAGGACTCGGTGGTCAAGCCCTGGAACTCAGCAGCAAAGGCATCCGAGATGCAATGCGCGTGCTCAAAGCGGGTGGAACCATAGGCATTCTGCCTGATCAAGAACCCGATGAAACAAATGGAGTCTTTGCACCGTTTATGACAACGCCTGCTTTGACGATGACGTTGCTAAGCCGATTAGCCAATAAAACTGATGCAAACGTTTTATTCTGTTTTGCTGAACGACTACCCAAGGCCCGCGGCTGGCGCCTCCACGTACAACATGCCGATGCTCACATCGCGGACTCAGATATGAAGCTTGCGACGGCAGCACTTAATCGAAGTGTCGCATCATGTGTGTCAGCCATCCCGGCCCAATATTTATGGGACTACAAACGCTTCAGCGCACTTGAAAACGGCGGAAGACGAAATTACAAGACCACTGAAGAGGCGTAAGAACTGGATCAGTGACGCCCTACTCACTGGAGTAGTTGAGCGCTTGCATAATCTTCTTGCAGACTCCAGAATAGATCCGATAGTGTTTTATCACTACGTACCGATGACTCAACGGGGTGCCGAAAGGCTGAGAGTCAAACTTGGCTGAGCCAGGTTTAATGACAACCCGCCGAACCTGAATTGGCTAATACCAACGTAGGGATTGAGTAAAGGCTCCGCCAGGTCATCGCCAACTTTTTCTGGGAGATGATCATGAAACATGCACAGCAACCTTCTTTGGCAAGCGCACCAACAAGCCTTTGTCGGTACATGTACACAACTACGAAGCAAGTCCTGCCACTGCTTGCAGGCTTAACCCTGTCGCTTTCCAGCCATGTCTTTGCAGCTGATCGAGAGCTTACTGTTTACACCTATGACTCTTTCGTCGCCGAATGGGGTCCTGGCCCAATCATAAAAAAGGCATTCGAAGAGCAATGCGGTGATTGCACCGTTAATTTTGTTCCTTTGGACAGTTCAGCCGGCATTCTTAATCGTGTTCAACTGGAGGGGAATTCATCGAAGGCCGATGTTGTCCTTGGGCTCGATACCAATCTGATGGCTATCGCTGAAGATACTGGTCTACTCGCACCATCGAATATAAACACCGATGATCTTGAACTGCCTTTCGATTGGACATCAGACTACTTTGTCCCCTACGACTACGGCTACTTTGCGTTTGTCTATGACACCGAGAAAGTACCTAACCCACCTACAAGCTTTGATGAGCTAATCGATAGCGACGATGATCTAAAGATCATCATTCAGGATCCACGTACAAGCACACCAGGCTTGGGCCTCTTACTATGGATGAAATCCGTCTATGGTGATGAAGCTGCATCCAAGTGGGAAGCTCTACAACCTCGAATACTATCGGTGACCAAAGGTTGGAGCGAAGCGTACTTCTCGTTGTTCCTCAATGGAGAGGCACCCATGGTGCTTAGCTACAGCACGTCACCTGGGTATCATATGGCCGTCGACAAGACCGAGCAATATCAGGCTGCAGCATTTACCGAAGGCCACTACCTTCAGGTTGAAGTTGCCGCTTTGTTGAAACAATCAAAACAAGCTGATCTGGGTCGAGAGTTTCTCGCATTCCTGCACACCCCAGCTGCTCAGTCGGCCATTCCACTTGGCAACGTCATGTACCCGGTTATAGATCTTGGTGATGAGTTACCTGAAGAATTCAATAAACTTATCACGCCCTCTGAAATCCTTACGTTTACACCTGGTGAAGTTCGCGACAACCGCAAAGCGTGGATCGATGAGTGGTTAGACGCGTCAACCAAATAAGCGGCCACGTCGGCTAATGCGGAAGTGATTCGCGGTAAAGCAACGACGTCTATAAAAACGCCATGGTGGCTCACAGGTGCCATGGCGATTTTTGCACTGTTTCTGTTCGCTATTTTGCCAATGATCGCTGTACTCGTTCATGCGGGAAACATACCTTGGCAAGACATACTCAGTAATCGCTACTTTCAACGTGTTGTTCGATTCAGTTTATTTCAGGCGACTCTCTCGACGATATTATCGATCCTACTAGCTATACCCCTTGCGGTCGCACTGTCACACCATCGTCACTTTCCAGGTAGAGGCAAGTTAATCACGATATTCAGCCTTTCACTAGTCATCCCTACCATCGTTGCCATTTACGGCATTGTTGCAATATTTGGTGGAAGTGGATGGATCAGTGAAGGTTTATCGTTGTTAGGCATAGGACCATTGCCTTTTTATGGATTACCCGGAATTCTCATCGCCCATGTATTTTTTAATATGCCGTTGGCATCGCGGGTGTTTCTTCAATCCCTTGAAAATATCCCATCGGAACAGTGGCGATTAGCGCACCAACTAGGCATTCGCGGAAGTTCAACTTTTCGATTAATCGAATGGCCCCAAATTCGTGGCCAAATAGCTGGGTTGTCTGTATTGATATTCACCTTGTGTTTTACAAGCTTTGCAATCGTAATGACATTAGGAGGTGGGCCGAGAGCGACCACGATTGAAGTCGCCATATTTCAAGCGTTAAGGTTTGATTTTGATATCCCTACAGCTGTTGCCCTAGCCTGCATTCAGCTTTTTATATGCCTGTCGTTAACCATACTGTCTACGATATTCAAGTCCTCGCACACGATCGGATTAAACGCCGACAACCGTGACTCGAAGAAACCTCAACACACTCAATCAAGCAGAAATTTATTGGGATTTAAATACAGAAAAAAAGCTAACGCTCTCTATGATGCACCAATTGTGCACAATAAATTGGCTATTGTTGCCGAACGCTTTTTAATAATCACGGCTGCGTTGTTTATCCTATCGCCACTAATAGCCTTGTTTATCGCAGGAATTAACAAAACTACTGTCTCGATAATGACAGAGACGTCAACCCTGACAGCTTTGATAAACTCGACCATGGTCGCGATAGCGGCAGCTGTCATCTCTGTAGTCTTGGCTCTTTTTCTACTTTTCTCATCGAGACATCTGAGAATCCGCCTTCACAAAGAACGCGCTGGTAACTGGTTACAACTGTGCGGCAATGTGATCCTGATACTGCCGCCACTTGTACTCGGCACCGGACTCTTCCTGTTATTAAAACCATTTGCAGATGTATTCTCAATTGCACTTTTTTTGATTGTTATCATCAACAGCCTGATGGCATTACCGTTCCTGCTAAGAATTCTGGATGGGCCTATTATGCAAAGCGCGAGAACACATGACCGCTTGATCCAATCACTTGGCATTCAAGGCTGGGATAGATGGAGAACAATTGATTGGCCAATACTCAGGCGACCCATTGGATTTGGCCTGGCAATGGCTGCGACCTTATCGATTGGAGATCTTGGTGCAATCGCTTTGTTCGGGTCTGAACGGATAAAAACCTTGCCGTACTTATTGTATCAACGCATGGGAAGCCATCGTCTGGAAGAAGCGGCCGTCACCGCAAGCATCCTTTTGTTGTTATGCCTCGTCCTGTTTTTCGGCTTACAAAAACTGACTCAGGCTCGCTGATGCTACATATTGATCAAGTCCGAATCGCACTCGGTGACAAGGAATGGTGTTTCGACACCGAGCTAGCGAGCGATAGCACTTACGTTTTGCTAGGACCAAGCGGATCCGGCAAAAGCACACTCATGAATCTTGTGGCAGGGTTTTTAAAACCTGAATCTGGTGATATTCACTGGCACAAGGAATCGCTTCTGGAACTTGCACCCGACCAACGTCCGATAACGTCATTGTTTCAACAACACAACCTATTCAATCACCTGACAGTCGCACAAAACATCGGATTGGGCATCAGCCCCTCATTAACATTAAGCATGCAACAGCAAACGGAGATATCTGCAGTATTGCAAGCAGCTGGCCTGGCTGGCTACGAGCAAAAAAAACCCACCATTCTTTCAGGTGGTGAGCAGCAACGCGTAGCGCTCGCGCGTTGCCTGTTGCGCCACAAACCCATATTGTTATTAGACGAGCCGTTCAGCGCTCTGGACACCGCGACTCGAGCGACCATGACCGACTTGTTAAAGGATGTGATTGCTGAAATAAAACCCTGTGTTTTTATGGTCAGTCATGATCAAGACGATGTAACCGCATTGAACGCTCACAGTTTGGAAATTATAGATGGATCACTGCACACCAAATAATTAAGCATGCTCGCAAGCGCGCAGATCGAACATCACACATCACACATCACACATCACACATCACAAGTCACACATCACAAGTCA
>CAZQOI010000070.1:0-3709 GCA_964594905.1 uncultured Granulosicoccaceae bacterium | reverse complement strand
TCACAAGTCACAAGTCACAAGTCACAAGTCATCCAAAATATTCCTGCATAAAATTAGTCAGTGTTTGTACATCTTTCGTGGACACATCACGATGCATGACTAATCTTCCATCGCTGTAACTGGCTGACAACAGAATTCCAGCATCTTTCGCAGCTGATACCAATTGCTTGCTCTGATCATCGGCGTAGTCAACCCACACCATATTCGTTTGTAGCCAATCTCGACGAACCTTCACACCGCCTAATCCCTCAAGACCATCGGCTAGCATTTTGGCATGATCGTGATCCTCTACCATTCGATCGACTCCATCACGCAAAGCAACAAGACCAGCAGCAGCTATCACTCCAGCTTGTCTCATCCCTCCACCAGTCACCTTTCTCCAACGTCTCGCTTCATCGATAAAACCGCTTGACCCGAACAACAGCGAACCAATCGGCGCTCCGAGGCCTTTTGAAAGGCACAAGGACACAGTATCGAAGCAGCTAGCAACATCACGCAGCGAAACACCAAGTTTGACTGCAGCATTAGCCATTCGTGCGCCATCAAGGTGTAACTGAAGCCCATGCTGCTCGGAAAATTGCTTGGCTTTTATCATGTAATCCAGTGACTGCACTCGCCCATGTTGCGTATTCTCCAAACACAACAATCGGGTACGAGCAAAGTGAAAATCATCTGCCTTGATCAAGCACGCCACGTCATCAAGATCAAGCATCCCGTTTTCACCAAACGCAACGGGCTGAGGTTGGATACCACCGAGAGCCGCAGCACCCCCACCTTCGTATTTGTAGGTATGTGCGTCTGCCCCGACAATATACTCATCACCTCGTTGGCAATGCGTCAACAACGCGCACAAGTTGGATTGCGTACCGGTGGGCAAGAACAACGCTGCTTCATGACCAAGAAGATCGGCCGCAAATTCCTGTAAATCATTGACTGTTGGATCGTCACCATAGACATCGTCACCCACCTTCGCCTCAGTCATGGCAGCCAGCATGGTGGCGTCAGGGCGAGTGACAGTATCACTACGAACGTCAATAATTTTATTCATGAATTGTGTATCTCATTAGTCAGCATAACCAGCACAACACCAGATGCTATGACAACCGAAAATGCGTGTTCAACAACAATATTACTAAGACCCAGGCTACTCCCAACTAAAAGAGTCGCATCATTTAATGGATAGTGAAGACCTTGAGTAAAAACACCTTCGGCATCTGTCAACGGCACAAGACTCACGGTTGTTTGCCGTTCAGCTGTGAAGCTGACCTCACCAGGCCCTTGAAGAAACCGCGCCCGCACAGTGTCATCGATATACTCAAGTGAAAAAGGCCAGCGTTGTTGCAGAGGCAGCATCCAATTAATCAGCATGTGATCAGTTCTGCCTCCGGAGATACCGACAACGAACACTTCGTCGGGCGACATCTCACTCAAGCACTGAAGCGCTAGTTCAAGATCACTGGAATTTTTTGCGGCTGGAAATTCCTTGCGTGGAACATCGGCAAGCTCAGGTCTCTTTAGAAGATCTGGCGCAACACTGTCGAAGTCACCAACAAGGAGATCAGGACGCAATCCAGACTCAAGGCAGTACGTTAATCCACGATCAACGGCGATGAGATAATCGTCCGCATAAGGGGACACATCCCTGAACACAACGTTCGAAAAATCACCACCTGCAAAAACCCATGCTCTCCTAACGGCCATCGCTCACAAATTCATCCGCGAAAGCAAGCGCACGTGTCAGTCCTCTCAAGGTCGCGACAAATTTTTCACCAGACCGATCATCGACGGATGCAAGAACATCGAGGGTTAAATTTCCCCCATCAATCATCAAGGGCATCAGGTCTTCGTTAATAAATCGCCGTTCACTCACAAGTTGGCGGGTAGCAGTTTCATCAACTCGAATTTCCGAACCAAGGATATCGCCGAACACATAGCCGTCTACACCCCAGCGAATACGCTGTGGTGAATCGATTTCGCGATCCGGAAAATGAACCTCAAGAGTTGTTCTCTGGCGAGTTTTGCGTGCTAGAGACAAAGTTGGTTTCGCCGTAGCTTCATCCTCGCTGTCAGGTTGCATGTCCACTTGCAAATTACATTTTCTGTTGCCATCGTTCTCAATACAATCAGCAATCCAGGCACCGAAATAGGCAACCAATTGCTGTTGAGGCTCATCTTGCTCTTCTGCAACTGCAGGCTCTGGCTCAACTGCAGCTGGCTCTGGAGCCGAAGCCGTCGTGACAGACGGCAAGGCTGCAAGCTGTGCACTGGGTATACGACAATCAGATTCACTGGGAACTCTTAGCTCAACAATCTCAAGCACCTTTAACACGCCGCGGTGACCGTCGACTGTTTGAGCACCCTCATCAATTTCACCTTTAACAGTGGTGTACATCACCTGTAAATCAGCAGTGGCTGTGCTCAAGTATTGCTGTTGTAGCTCGCTGACTGTTGCATTGTCCCCTTCAACCCAATAACGCGCCTCGCGCCCACAAATCTGAAAAGAGTTGCGGTTAGGTCCATAAACGTAAAAACCACGCAAGGTACTACCGCCACCTGATTTGTCAGCTGCCATCAATCGTTGCAACTCACTCAATCGCTGCTGCGACATGGTTGCCAGGCAATTCTTCGCTATTTGTTCAGCTTCGCTACGAGGAGTTGAAAATTCGAGATACCAAAGGCAATTCTGGCGACGATATTGAATAAAGGCCTGTTGCGAACGCTTGAAACCCGCCAAGGAAGCGCCCTCAAGCGTTCGATTGAGGAAAGTCGAAACATCATCGATATTTGCATCCATGATATCGAGGTAGTTATCCAGACAGGCGTGAATGTCTTCAATACCCGGCGATAGATTCGAGCACTCCTCCAACACGTTGTAGGTTTGTGCGTGGGCGGGGGCAAGCATCTGGCCAATCGCCAGATAAAACCAGACAAGTATTGGGATCGCACGCGTTGCCATAAATCTCGCTCTCAAAACTGGATAAAAGAACTGTACCGAATTGCGGACCGAGAAGTACATTGCCACAATAATGCGCCAGAAAAACATCACGGTCTGCAGCATAGAACGAATTACTCGCTTTATTCCGAACTAAACAATGGTTTACAGCCAGTATTACCGTGCAGATTACAGAAAGCAGTCTGTATAATCTTGCGCTCTGACCGGATTTTGACGACCTCGACCTACCTTGCCCCATACCACTCATAGAGGTAACCCCGCTAGTACAGGTGTCGCTGGAGTTTTTCTGTGGGCAGTTGTATGGATCGCTGGCACATCAGCTATATGTTGGGTAGCAATAAACCGTTATGCGCCGCAGATTGAAGATCGAATACTCAGCGGGGTTCAATCAGCTCTTAAGCCACTAACCAAAACTACTCCTGTTATCGCGTCGATTCACGGCCGTGACGCCGTCCTGACTGGGCGAGTAACTGACGATCAACACCGAGCAGCCCTGATCTCAGCTGTGGAAGCGGCACCGGGAGTTCGATTGGTTGATGATCAAATGACCTTGATCGAGTCTCGGTCGGTCGACGACCCTGTCATACCGAGCGGCGATGCTGACAGCTCTGAATCGGAGTCTGATTCTAAGAATGGCGATGACGCTGCCACAACATTGACCGTCATAGATTCAACATCAACCGAATCATCCTCAGAACCTACAACTTCGCTCACCGAAAATGTAACCGCGGTGACAGCCGAAGAACCATCATGGCC
>CAZQOI010000069.1:0-14507 GCA_964594905.1 uncultured Granulosicoccaceae bacterium | reverse complement strand
GTCCTGTACCTCTGTTACCTCGCACTCAAAATTGCGCTGGCAGGATCGCGCATCGCTTTCATCATGAGTGAGCGAGCACCGGGCATTCGGGAAGCGCTCATCTTGCAGGCGATCAACCCGAAAGCCTATGTAGTTAACACGACACTCTTCAGTGGTTTTCCGTTTGTCGGTATGAGTTTGTGGCAGGAGACGGCATGGAAATTTTTATTGATTAATCTTGTCTGGATACCAATTCACCTATTATGGTTATGGGCCGGCATCAGTATGCAACGTCTGGCATTGCCAAACCACTGGCAAAGAGCGATAAATATATTTATGGCCTTGTCACTTCTGGGTGTCGTCGCGTTGGCAACGGTTATGCACGATAAAATTTAAACCGCAATCACAGAGGCACAACAATTGGCCAAGAAACCTGCTGACTGGCAAACACTCAGTTGTGAAACGGTCTACGACAACCCTTGGATCAGCGTTTCACATCGTGAAGTAACTGCCCCAACTGGGTCGCCCGGCATCTATGGTTTGGTGCACTTCAAGAATTGCGCAGTTGGTGTTGTACCAATAGATGCAGAAGCGAACACCTGGCTTGTTGGGCAACAGCGTTACACGCTAGGTGAATACAGCTGGGAAATACCTGAAGGGGGCGCACCCAGTGGTGAGTCTCCATTAAACGCTGCAATACGCGAATTACGCGAAGAAACAGGCATCATTGCAACACGCTGGACTCATCTTTTAGACTTGCATACATCCAACTCAGTAACCGACGAAGTGGCACAGGCGTTTATCGCCGAGGACTTGAGCTTTACCGACGCCGCTCCAGATCCATCTGAGGATCTGACGATAAAAAAACTGCCACTACGCGACGCAATTTCAATGGTACTGGACGGGGAGATTACAGATGCTCTTTCTATGGCTTCCTTGATGAAAGTTCAGTTGCTAATCGCCAAGAATGTCATCAAGTGCAATTGACAGCTGACACATATCCTCTTCATCAGTGAAGTATCCTGGTGAAAGGCGTATGGTTCCGCCTGAATCAACAGTGTTAGCGTCTACATGTACTAGCGGAGCACACTGCAAGCCGGCCCGCGCAACGATATGGTGATCAGCGTCCAGTCTGTCACCGATCATCTCGATGGAATGACCATC
The DNA here is from genome assembly GCA_964594905.1 of uncultured Granulosicoccaceae bacterium. Classification (GTDB taxonomy): domain Bacteria; phylum Pseudomonadota; class Gammaproteobacteria; order Granulosicoccales; family Granulosicoccaceae; genus Granulosicoccus. Next base: position 13,364 of record CAZQOI010000069.1, on the reverse strand, counting down.
AACTGTAAAGCAAATTGTCGCAACCCGTGCAGAGCGCGTAGCCTGACCTAACACGTGCACACGAGGATAGCGCTTTAGAGCAACCTCTATTCTTTCAACAAGGTCAATCTCTGTATGATGAATATGCTGCATCGCCGCCACGACACGTGAACGATGACTTGCAGGTACCACATTATCCTCACATTCGAGTAAGCGTACGCCTAAATCGTTGAACCAACACTGCGCCGCATGCAGCCCAGCGATTCCGGAAATGTTCAAGGTTCCGGCTTCGTGCTTATATGGGTAAAGATCTGGCTGAAAGGACGATAGTGAATTGACACCAGTGCCACCATAACGTTGAGGATTCAATTCAACTGATTCACTTACTATCAATCCGCCTATTCCCATTGGACCAAACAAGCCTTTATGGCCTGGAAACGCAAGTATATCGATTTCGTCTACAGCCATATCGATCGGTAGAACACCCGCAGTTTGCGCAGCATCAACTATCAACAAGACACCAAGCCGCTTCGCAAGGCTGGCAATTTCCGATAAGGGTTGAATCGTACCGATAACGTTTGACGCATGATTTAGAACAATTGCACGTGTATTGTTTTTAACTGCTCTTTCAACATCATCAATGTTGACATAACCGGCTTTATCAGTTGCAACACGAGAAACTTGAATTCCGCCATCACGCTCAAGATGATTTAACGTGCGAAGGACTGCATTGTGCTCTAAACGGCTCGTAACAACATGATCACCCGGTTTTAGAACACCACATATAGCGACATTCAGAGAATCGGTACCATTGTGTGTGAAAATGACACGCTCAGATGGGCCAAGAAAATGAAAAAAGCTGGCAAGCATCGATCGTGTTTCAGCGACCATATCCGCTGTTTCTGATGCTAAAAGACTGCCACTTCGACCAGGATTAACACCGTGCGAACGGAAGAATTTGTCCATGAATGCATAAACCTGATCTGGTTTAGGCCAGGTCGTGGCAGCATTATCGAAATAGGCATGCTCTTTCATGAATCGCTAGAACCGCCTCCAAGCGTATCGTCTTTCCAATCAACTGACTCATCAAGAGGGTTGTCATACTCATCGATGTCGTCAATCATTGTTTTGTCATAGCGGTCACCGGCAATGATCTGTGATTCGTAAAAATCGAGCGCATCGTCATCAATCTCATCGAGCTGCTCGTTTAACACTCTCGGTTCGCGTGTCGATTGTTGATCCGTTGAGTCTTCGATAGTGTCGACGTCAATATCAACAATGTTGCTGCTACCACTATAGGTTTCATCCATCATTGTCATATCCGCTTCACTACCAAGATCAATATCGGCATCGGTCAATGACATAGTGCCGGAAGTCGAATCGAAGGTTTCGTCAGCAAAATCTCCTTGCTGGTGTGGAAGCAAAGGGGTGTAAGCCGCTCCCGTACCTGCCATCGCAGGTGTTGCAAAACCAGGTTGCGGATTCAACCAAGGTTTGCCAGGCACAGGGCCAACACCGTGACCACTACCTGTCGGAGAGCCGTTGCCAAAAGGATCATCGTATGAATCCTCCTCCGATTCGGCTAGCACATTAACCTGTCGCAACATGCTGATTGGCAAAGCTAGAAAAAATATCCAAAACAACTCTCTTGTTACCAGGAAACGCGCTTCGGAAAAGTTACTGACGAGATAAGCAACGACAAAGGCGAGTACAAACAAGACACCAACCTGTTGGCGCTCGTATTGGCAATAAAAAATTTCGATTAATTGCTGCGCGACCATTAACAGGGCAATAACGGATAGCGGCAATCCCACTTCAGAGGCAACCTGCAAAAAACCATTATGTGCATGGAAGACCACCCAGGTGAAGTCGGTCAGGCTTTGCTGAATCCAGATAGTGGCATCATTGGGATACCAGATAGAACCATAGCCATATCCGGTCAATGGTTTTTCCATGATGATCTTCCAGGTTTGGCGCCAAACTTCTCCCCGCCCAGTGAGATCATCAGAACGCCCAACCAATTCAGCAGTTTCGATATTGGCCACGGCTATGCCGACAAGACCCAGGAACAACACCGCCATAACAGCCATTCGAATAAATCCGAGTTGGAACCGGATGGCGATAAATAAATAAAGAGACAGAGCCCCCGCTATCAGCATGGCGAGAAGTGATGTCGCTGATTGGCTCAAACCAAGCACCGCCAAACAAACACCCGCCAATACAAAACACAGAAGACGTAAACCCACAGAGTTAGTTGAATCACTGAGAGTGACGTATAGAAGAACACCGACGGCTGCCCAGAAGCCTAGATCGTTCTTTGACACAAAGATGCCTTTCCATACATTTGCACCTTCGTAACTCTCGATGCCAAGATCGGGAAGGCCAACCGCTGCGAGCACGCTCGCCACAACGGCAATCCCCAGCACTACCGCAAAGACACGTAAGGTCGTTAGAAGCGGTACGGTAAACCCAATGTATATGGCAACAAGCGAGCTGCCAACAAGATGAATGGTGCGCTCGGCAGAGACACGAGCATCGATCGACCAGCCAACCGACATGACGGTACCAATCATCAAGATTACCAGCAACAAACGGTAACGCACCAACCAGGACACCCAGTTGATCCCATGACTCAGCATAAGGCCCAGAAAACTCAGACCATAGATCAGCAGCCAGACGTAAGTAACTTCACGTTCGAACGATCCAACGAAATGGTCGACCAAGGTCGGCATAACGCTGGTGCCAAACAGTATGGTCAAAATCAATATGCCGAGCGCCGCCAGGGACCCGCGCGAAGGCGCTGTTGGCTGTGAATAGGTGGCTACACGCATTTGGTAGAAATACACCCGCGTGGGAAAAACTTCGGCATACACCAATCATAGCCGCTGGCGACACTTATCGCAGGATTTGACGAAGTACAATTCAGACTGACGCACTGAATTTCGCACAAGCCTGCGGGTTGGATCACGCCAACTGCAAAAGTTAGCACCAACTGGGAACTCCTGAATACGCCAAAAAAGCAAAAACAGCTACTCGAGGCCAAAGCAATTCGCGTAGTACGTGACGGTAGCTGGCCAGTCAGAAAATACTCCAGACACACCGACGTCTTGTGCCAACACGTCCAGCACTTTCAACATGTCGCCATCGTCGTCTATGACGTTGCCTAACCCTTGGTAATACCAGCCACCACCAGAAGTCAATGGTCCAGACCGTTCAAGTGTCCAGGCAATCAAGTCCAAACCTGCCTCTGAAGCCTTCTTCGCATAATTGGAAGGTACGATTTCCTGGTTATTATTCAACGACACGAGCATCCAAAATGGAGGTGCCAGAATAGTCACTCCGTTTGACGCAAGCTCATTCATTGTGGGTTTCCAGCTTGACTCGCGGTTGATATTGAAAGACCTACCTGCATAGCGACCATCTAAGAAGACAGCCTGGCGTCCAAACTCCGGAGCTTCCGTTATCCAGTGTTCAATATCGGTCAAATTAAATGATTGCATCCACACGTCCTCGGCAGAAACACCAGCCTTGCGATATTCATCGACAAGCTGTTGCGCATACATTGACTGGGTATAGTCGCCTTCATAAGGCATGGGCACGTCTGCTTTCTTGAGCTCCGGAGTCATGCCAACGCCGAGCTGTTGAAAAAGATCAATACTCTCGGCATGTGTCATCAAAGTGCCCGAAGTCGAATACAAATCGGTTCGGTAGCTTGCGGTACCGTCCAGATAATCCTCTACCGACCGAGCAGACTTGTTGCTTGCATCCATTTTCCCCGTCAATGATTTAAATTCCTGCAGGGTTAAATCAGATGTACAGCACTTTGCCGACGCAGGTGAAATAACTTCCCCAGTAGCAGTATCAATTTTTGCAGGTTTGAAGGGAATCGAACATTTCGCCGCGAGCTCAGGAACAGCAAGAATATTGGTTGTCGTATGCAGGTCGCACTGAGAATGACGACAGACTAGTTCGCGATCTTTCGTAAAAGTGACATCACACTCCAGTATGCCTGCACCCATACGGGCTGCAGCCAGATAAGATTCCAGGGTGTGTTCAGGGAATTGCAACGGTGCACCTCGGTGACCAATTGAAAACCGAGACGACTTGAAAGGACCGCTGGCGCAGCTCTGCAACTTTTCCTTGAGCGGCCCTTCATCCAAAACCTGCACCAGATGAAAAGGGCGTGGACCAAGTTGCACCTCAGCAACGACCGTTGTTGAAAGCAACGAGCCCAAAGCAATTATCACTGGTATTACTGTAAGACCAGGAGATCGGTGGCTTTTTTTGTGGATATAAATTCTCACTAGTGTCTCCCAATATTCGTATCAAACTAACGTATTGCGCCATAGGCGAATCTGAACCTTATAATCTCGTCAGACTGGCAAATACTTTGTCGAATTTGACGGAAAAAGGTCGCTCTACAATAGAAACACAAACTTGTTTTAAAGTGCGCCTTAATCAGCTATTGACAGCCCCTAATAACTCTCCTGTCACACTCTTGTAATATCTTTATGTCATAAGACCGCTTCATCTGAATGGGCATGCCGTTAGAGTACCGCTGGCAAACTCATCCCTGACAGACTTTGTATTTGAAGCAAAAAAAGACACCAGTATTGATGAAGTGAATCAGTTACTCAAAGAAGCAGCGGCTGGCGATCTTGAAGGCATTCTCGGTTTTGAAGAACGGCCACTGGTCTCGATCGACTATAAGAGCGATCCACGCTCTGGCATTATCGATGCCTTATCGACTCTTGTTACTAACAAAAAGCAGGTTAAGCTCTACATCTGTTACGACAATGAATACGCTTACGCGAGCCGCACTGTAGAGTTAACCAAGCTTGTCGGTCAGATGGATCTGTAACAAACGCTGCGCAAGAAATAAAGAGTCTGTCGAATGCCCCACTGGAAGCAGCTGCCGGATGCGATAAAACAATACGTTATCGTCACAGCGAACTACTGGGCGTTTACCCTGACCGATGGCGCTTTGCGCATGCTCGTCATTCTGCATTTTCATGTACTCGGCTACTCGCCACTGCAGATAGCCCTATTGTTTGTGTTTTACGAGTTCTTCGGCGTCATTACCAATCTACTTGGCGGCTGGCTTGGTGCAAGGATTGGTTTGAATAGAACCATGAACATAGGCCTTGCGTTGCAAGTCGTCGCTTTGTCCATGCTTCTGGTACCGACAGAATTTTTAAGTGTTCCTTGGGTAATGGCAGCACAAGCAGCTTCAGGAATAGCCAAAGACTTGAACAAGATGAGCGCAAAAAGCGCCATCAAATTGTTGGTCCCTGATGGTGAGAAGAATCGTTTATATACCTGGGTAGCTCTCCTGACTGGTTCTAAAAATACACTAAAAGGTGTTGGGTTTTTTCTTGGTGGCGCTCTACTGACACTATTCGGGTTTCGAGGCGCGATGCTGGCAATGGCAATCGCGTTAACGATGGTCTGGCTTTTCAGCGTTATTAGCTTGAAAAAAGAATTGGGTAAAGCCAAACGTAAGACACCATTTCGGCAAGTTTTTTCCAAGAATAAAACAATCAACATACTCTCCGCCGCAAGACTGTTCCTGTTTGGCGCTCGCGACGTGTGGTTTGTCATTGCTTTGCCCGTTTATCTTGCGACCATACTCGGTTGGCAACACTTGAGTGTCGGTGGTTTTCTCGCACTCTGGATAATCGGCTATGGAATCGTTCAAGGATTCGCCCCACGGCTTACCAACAATTCAGGGTCAACTGTACCCGGCGGACGCACGGCGTTTCTGTGGGCAACGTTATTGGGTTTTATTCCTGCTGGGATTGCAATTGCATTGACATTAAATCTTCATGCGCAAGCGGTACTGTTAACAGGTTTACTGTTGTTTGGTGCCGTATTTGCCGTCAACTCATCTTTACACAGCTTTTTGATCGTCAACTATGCCAATCGCGATGGTGTATCACTGGATGTTGGTTTCTACTATATGGCCAACACAATGGGGAGGCTTTTAGGAACAGTATTGTCAGGCTGGATATTTCAGACGCATGGATTGGCAATGTGCCTGTGGGTATCGTCGCTGTTCATCACACTCTCAGCATTGATCGCGCTCCGCTTACCACGCTAGGTTGGTGTATTACACGCGGTGGCATGAACTGCATCGTATTTCGTAATTCTATAGTGCTGCCTATTGAGCAAATAAACTGTCAAAGAGAGTCTAGAATAGAGAAGTACCATGGATGCTGACCTTTTGACACCTAATGGCCGTACAAGCTCGAATTGTTACAAACTATGTCGCCTTATCGCTTATTGCACTGAGCGTGATATCCGCCTGCTCGTCTGGTGGCAATGGCACTACAGATGGATCAACCATTGAAGATCAGCCAGGCAACGATTTACCCAACATATCGGTGCCTCCGGTAGTACAACCCAATCCAGTTGCTCCGAATCCGATCACATCTGATCCGGGGACACCGTTGGTACTAACACCGTTACCCTCTCCTCCACTGACACCTGCTCCGACCGCTGCTAGCGAACCTATCAATGAGTCGGTTCAATTCCATACAGTCACTGAGTTTTTTGTTAAACGTGATCGCGAGGGTGCAATTGATGATATCTACGATGGTCGGATAAGCGATGCTGACTTTGCGGCTGGGCCACTCGAAGCCGTTATTGAAAATCCCACCAACATAGATACCACTCAGAACGCAGCGCCGTTCTTCGCAAATCTCAGTGACGTTACCGTTTTTGCCGGTGAGGAACTGAATATTCGACTTCAACCAATTGACCCTGATGGTGGTGTCGCGGGAATGTTTCCTGATGCCATTCCTACAGGTGCTCGATATGTAGACAATTTCGATACAACACGCTCATTGATCTGGCGCCCACTACAACCTGACGTTGGCATTCGCGAATTTACTATCACAGCCATTGATGCTGTGGAATCGCAGTATCGAACTCGCCATACCATACGCATCAAAGTTGTAATGCCAAGCGATCCCTCCAGCATTATCAATCTTCCACCGACGATCAATCTGGTACGCCCATCAACAGTAAGAGTTGATGATCCTGTCGCGATTCATATTAAAGGTGTAGATCCAAACGGCACAGTACCATTGCTTGAAATTGTCAATCCGCCTGTGGGTTCAAGCTTTGTCCCACATCCGCATGAACCTGAAATAACCGTTCTCAGATTTATCCCACAAGTACCTGGTGAGATAGTCATCGATGTAATAGCACGTGACGCGGAGAACCCTGACAGTACAGGCAGCAGTTCAATTTCCATTAACGTCAAGTCAATAGATGAGTTCTCGCGACCGGGTACGCGGTTGCGGCAGCTGGCAGCCCAGCATGATCTTCTTATTGGGTTTGCATCAGTGCAAGACTTTCATCATCTTCCTGATGGAGCTATCTATGCAGAAATCGCCAGCGAAGAGTTCGACTTGCTAACAACCGAAAATTCGCTGAAATGGGATCTGATAAATCCGCTGCCAGGTGAATACCGTTGGGCTTCGGCAGACAACCAGGTCAACTACGCCCGATCACACCGCATGGCCATACATGGACATACCTTGGTCTGGCATCGGCAAATTCCAAACTGGGTTCGTTTATCTAACGTCATTGATCGCGAATTTCATATGCGCGAGTATATAGACCGCGTTCTGAACCGTTATCGCGATGATATTCGTATCTGGGACGTTGTCAACGAAGCATTCGAAGATGACGGTAGCTATCGTAATTCAACATGGTTCGAAGCCATGGGTGAACAATTTATTGAAATCGCTTTTCGGCAAGCTCGCGCCTCAGCTCCTGATGCAGTGCTGCTATACAACGAATACGATGTGTCCTGGCGCGGTCCAAAGTCAACAGCAATGATTAACATGCTTCGTGACTTACAAAATAAAAACACGCCTATCGATGGTGTTGGTTTTCAGATGCACCTGTTTACAAAATTCGATCAATTCGATGAGGTACGTGAAACCTTTCAAACAGTTGCCGACATGGGCCTCGATATCTATATAACGGAACTGGATATCTCCATGGAAGGCAATGACACACTTGACGATCAAGCGAGTGTCTATCAGCAAGTGTTGTCCCTTTGTCTGGAACAACCTCGTTGCAAAGCTTTCCAGACCTGGGGGTTTACTGATATGTACTCTTGGAGACGTCAGTTTACGCCTTTGATATTGGACGAGGCTTATTCAGTCAAACCTGCGTACCTGTCGCTTCAGCAACAGCTTCAGTAAATTCCTAACCACATGGGTAGTTCTGTATATCTAGATTTGTCTCTAGACAAAATCTAGTTATCGATTTCCTCTCTACTGTGATAGCGTCGGCGCATCATGATCATGTGTGATCGAACGTATCAACTCACCAGGCGATTGCAATGGTGATACTTAAGGAGCGGGAATGACGAAAACTCACCTAATGTATAAGACTATTCTGTTTGCGTTTATATCTTTAGCCTTTTCTTCAAGTAAGGCTTACAGCGCGGATCCGGTAGGAAACGCCTGTCCACCTGAAGGTTGCAGCATTCAGATTACATCTGTTGAAAAATCAGACACGGAGCTGGTAATTAACTGGGAGGCTAATTTCTTACCAGATGTTTCGCGAAATCATATTCACGTCTACTGGGATAACTTCAAGGCAGAGGAAGTCAGCAGTGATGCTGAATCCAATGGCTTTGTTCAAGGTGACTGGGTTCCGACTAGCGATTATCCAAGTTATATCACCGAGGGCGCTATGTCAGTTTCAAGCCGCGGTAACTCAACAACAATCTGCGTCACTGCAGCGGACCGGGATCATGCCGTACTCGATCCGAAATCGGTTCATTGCATGGATGTTAGTACCGCAATCTGACGGCACAAACCATAATGAGCGCTCAGTTTCCTGAGCGCATTGGTCGCTTTAGAGTCACCCAGGTTTTAGGGAAAGGTGGCTTTGGTCTCGTAGTTTGCGCCGAAGACGATGACCTCGGCGGCTCTGTTGCGATCAAGATTCTTGGGGAGGCTTGGTCATCCGACCCCGAAATCAGAAAGCGATTCACCGATGAAGCTCGCTTGCTTCGTAGCGTCAGCAACGACCATCTTGTCACCGTTCATGATATCGGCGAACTTGACGACGGGCGTCCCTACTTTGTACTGGATCTTGCTGATCGAGGCACGCTCGCCGATCGCCTGAATAATCCTCGTGGCATCGACGCAACCAGCCTAAGAACTATAGTAAACGCCTTGTACCAATCATTATTAGCTCTACACAATGCTGGCTTTGTACATCGCGATGTCACCCCAAAAAATTTACTGATAAAGCGTATGGGCAGCGCGGGTCGAATAGCCGATCGCAATGCACAGACAACAGCGAGAGCAGGACTTATCGGCACTGACGAACGCATTGTTCTTGGTGATCTTGGACTTGCCAAAGATGTCGTGAAATCAAGTACTGCAACTGTTATTGGTGGCACTCCCCTGTTCTGTGCTCCAGAGCAAATGCAGGCAGGTGCTGACGTTTTTGAAACTGCTGACGTTTACGCTGCCACTGCCGTAATCTGGAATGTATTGACAGGTTCAGCACCACCAACGAGTTTACAGGCCGATAACATTTCAGCCATATCAGGGGAACAGTGGAAATCCTTTATGAAAACAGGGATGGCCTCTGACCCTTTAGACCGTTTCGCTGATATTCAATCTTGGTACGCAGCCGCTGAATCTGCAATCAACGCAAGTGCTGATCAAATTCAAACGCAAATCTCAACACGGTACCAGACAGATATTTGCCCTTACCAAGGTCTGGCATCCTTTCAACCAGAGGATGCCAATCGATTTTTTGGTAGAGATAAATTGGTCAACGAACTCGTTACGCGGTTACACAATCGACCAATTATGGTGGTCGCTGGTGCATCGGGTAGTGGAAAATCATCGTTGGTTCGAGCAGGTTTGATACTAGCAATCAAATCTGGTGCACTGCCAGATAGCGATCGCTGGCCAGTTGCGTTGTTTACACCGGGGGCGCAACCAATTGCGGAACTCGAGTACCAAATGATCAAGGTACTTAATCGCTTGCAAATACAAAATACTAACTTGAACAATTTACCTGGCGATCAGCGTTGGCGACTAATCGCTGAATCAATCTCTGAAACAACAGGTGGTGCATTGATATGCATAGATCAGTTTGAAGAAATTTTTACATTTGATCATGAAAGCGAAGTTGTCGATGAATTTCTTGGTGCATTTCAGGCAATGGTCGAATCTGTAGAAAGCAGAATTCATCTGGTATTAACTATTCGCGCTGACTTCTACGCCAAATCATCTCGCTATCCCTGGCTCGCCAAAATCATCAATGACAATCAACTACTGGTTGGTCCGATGTCCAGAATAGAACTACGCGACGCCGTGGTATCGCCTGCAACGGCAGTAGGACTTAAACTCGATGATTCATTGATTGATTCTGTGCTTGATGAAGCAAGCGGAGCGGCAGGCTCTTTACCATTGGTTTCTCACGCCTTGGTAGAAACATGGAAGCTGCGTAGTGGCAAAAGACTAACCCTCGAAAATTATCGATCCACCGGTGGGGTTGCCGGTGCTATCGGACAAAGCGCCGAAACCTTGTACAACGAGCAACTGAATGCACAGGAGAAATCTGTTGCCCGTCGTCTGATTTTGAGACTCGTCAGCCCCGGAGAGGGTGTTGCTGATACGCGCCGCCCCATACCCTTATCGGATCTGGACAATGATTCAGAACCAGAGATAATGCATAAAGTCGTAAACGCCTTGGTACACGCACGTCTACTAACAATAGATCGCGACACCATACAGTTAGCGCACGAAGCAATCATATCAAGTTGGCAAAGACTAACCGACTGGATCAATGAGTCCAGAGATGATTTACGAATCCAACTACGAATTGAGCGTGCTGCAGCTGAATGGGTAGAGTCGGAATTTAATCCCGATCTTTTATACCATGGTACTCCGCTGTCCACTGCCAGAGAGTGGCAGAAAAAAAATGAGCAGAGTTTAAACGTTCAGGAAAGTAAATTTCTGGATGCCGCAGTGGAGCTCGAACAGTCTGAGCTCATGCGAACACGACTTGCAGAGCAACGCGGAAAAACACAACGGCGCCTCGCCTTTGCTACTCTAACACTGTTAACGACTGCCGCATTAGGCTTGGCCTTTGTAGCTTTCAACGCTTTTCACAAAGCAAGTCAAAACGAGATGGCAGCCAATCAACGCTTAGCTCAAGCGCTAGCATCACAGGCCGTCGAACTGGTTCCTCAAAACCCTCGTCTGGCACTCGCGTTAGCAGCTGAGGTAATGGAACGTACAGATCGTTCACCGGTTGAAGCACGCATTGCCTTGGTTAACGCCACTAATTCGTTGGCCTCAACACCATACTCCCCTGCCTCGGCACCAACAGTTGTTGGTGATGCTCTGACCATCGCGGTACATCCAACTGATGAGTTGGTCGTCTCTGGAAATCGCGACGGGACCGTTACATTGTGGAACGCGGAAGGACGACAACTAGGTATTTCTCCAAACGCACACTCTGGAGCCATAGAGGAAATCGTATTTTTGCAATCTGGCGATCGAATGTTATCTGCTGGTATTAACGGTGAAGTCTTATCCTGGGATTTCAGCAATTCGAAACAAACTCTTGAGCCAAACGAGTTGATATCCATCGACACCATACTCTGGAGTGTTGCGATCTCTGCAGATGCGAGCAAGATTGCGACTGCTTCAGAGGATGGAAAAATTCGTTTATACGATGTATTCAATGAAATGGATTCTGAAGTACTGGTCGATCTTGATCGAGATTTTCTTACGGTACAATTTAGCTCTGACGGACGCTTTTTGTTCGCTGGCAATGGACGCGGTGAAATCTGGAGCTGGCATGCAGACACAGGTGAAGAGTATCTCGCACCATTTCCGGCACATCTCAGCGATATTTGGGAGATCGTATTCCACCCGGCAAAACCATTTTTTGCAACTGCCAGCAGCGATGGGCGGGTGCGCACCTGGAATCTTGAAACAGGTTTGTTGATATCAGAACCATTTGACGGTATTTCGAAAAACCTACGTGGTGTGCAAATTAACGATTATGACTTGCTAATTGCCGGTGATGAAAAAGGTCGAGTTCTATTTTGGAATACTAATTCCAGAACCTTTCAAGGCGCCAGTTCAGCCAACCACAGCTCTCAAGTTAGCGATATCGCTCTCCAACAAAACGGCTCCTTACTCGCCTCGCTGGGCATGGATCACATCATGCGAACCTGGCGTCGATCGAGTGAAGCACCCTCGAGACAGATTACGTTTCAAGATGAGGGAGCATTCGGACTGGCACTAAGTGCTAACGGTGAACGAATCGCGACTGGAGATGGTTCTGGAAATATCCGAATTTTTGATAGCCAATCTAATCAAAGCATCGGTTGGCCATTACGCTTGTCAACATCACGTATCTGGGCAGTTGCATTAGACAATCATGGTCAACTCATGGCGGCTGGTGATCAGCAAGGCAAACTTGGACTGTGGGAGGTTGATTCCGGTAAACGAATAGCGACCGATACAAGTTCACATTCAGGATCAATAAGCTCTGTCGCATTTCATCCCGACGAAGATGTGCTATTCAGCGCTGGTGTGGATGGCGTCATCCGACAATGGAGAACAAATAATCTTGAGCCTCTCGAACAAGAGATGCCGGGGCACGACGGAGGCGTAACCAGACTTGCTTTATCACCAGACGGTTCACAGTTAGCTTCGTCTGACAGAGCCGGTGTGGTGAGAATATGGAATGTATCGACAGCGGAGCTATTGCAACATTGGCAAGCTGACGACAATACGATATGGAGCCTGGCCTGGTCAGTGGATGGTAGGCAAATCGCGACCGCACATGCTGATGAGGCGGTGATCTTATGGACAGTTGAAACTGCGAAAGCGGAGCGCAATATGACACCACACCCTGGAGGTGCAACCGATGTTGTGTTTTTAGCTGATGGCAAAACACTAGCGAGCACCAGTCGTGATGGCAGCTTACGACTTTGGGATACTGAGCTCGGAATAAACATTGGAGAACCAATTGGAACGTCTGGTGAAGTGCAATGGCGTCTCGTCAAAAGTCAGGTAGATAACTGGTTCATTTCAACACGATCAAATGGTTCAGTAGAACGCTGGGACATCCTGGAAATGAAAACAGTTTGTCGCCGTTCAGAATGGAACGAACTTGCACAAAGAAGATATCTTGGTGAAGGTGAGACAGCTATCGCTTGTACGAGAGAAGAGTCGACATGAGCGAAAAAATACCTGTAGTACTTATTAGAGAACCTGGTCGCTCAGCCATGTACTTGATGATCAAGGAATCGATTTACCTTGGTCGTGGAGGAACGGGTGTATTGTTGGACGACCCTCAAGTGTCCCGGCAACACT
>CAZQOI010000068.1:12483-14569 GCA_964594905.1 uncultured Granulosicoccaceae bacterium | reverse complement strand
GTCTTGGCAATAAATTCAACATTTGTTGAAGTGAGTAGATGTACCAAGGCGTACTCACCTAAATTCTCGACAAGCTCCAATGTGCCTTCAACAACGGCATTATCAGAGTTTGAAACGCTCAGATGTTCTGGCCGTAAGCCAACATGCATATCGGCTGTGATGTCCTTGCCAAGCTTTTGACCAGCGTTCGCCATAAGATCCCCATTTGAGAAAAAATTCATCTTGGGACTGCCGATAAATTGCGCGACAAACGCATTTTCCGGGCGCTCGTAAAGATTGATGGGTGAGCCTACTTGCTCAATAATTCCATCACGCAGTACAACGATCTTGTCTGCTAGTGTCATCGCCTCGACCTGATCGTGCGTTACATAGATCATGGTTGTCTCAAGGCGTTCATGCAATCGTGCTATTTCCAGTCTTGTCTGAACGCGAAGGGCGGCATCCAAGTTAGAAAGAGGCTCATCGAACAGAAACACTTCTGGGTCACGGACAATGGCGCGGCCAATTGCGACACGTTGGCGCTGTCCACCTGAAAGATTACGTGGGCTACGGTCGAGATAATCTGTTATCTGGAGTATCTCGGCGGCGTCTCTTACACGCTTATCGATTTCGGCAGGATCGGTTTTGGCCTGTTTGAGACCAAACGCCATATTCTTGTACACAGTCATATGCGGGTAGAGCGCATAGGATTGGAAAACCATAGCAACGCCTCGCTTGGAAGCTGCGACGTCGTTAACCTCTGTGTCGCCAATAGATACCGAGCCAGAGGAGATTTCTTCCAGGCCCGCAATCATTCGTAACAGGGTAGATTTACCGCAACCCGACGGCCCTACAAAGACAACGAACTCACCATCGACAATATCAAGGTCAACGCCGTGCATGACCTGGACATCACCGTAGCTTTTGCGTACGTCGCGCAGCGTTAGACTGGCCATTTTGACTCCATCTCTTTAATTTCTTGCCGCAAAGTGTCGGCGAATTCTGGGTAAAGTGTGGGTAAGTCGCCCCAAAGTTGTCTGTTTGAGACAAAGGCTTCAGTACCTAGTAGTGCTTTTAGATCTTCCCAACTCGGCTCGACATAATCGAAGCCAATTTTGCCAGCGTTAACATGCAGCGCAAACACATACCAACTAGCGATACTCCGAATAGAAAAGACTGGAACGATGCCTTGTTTCAAACAGCCTTCAAGTGTTGGGCGGATAAAAATTGGAAACTTGACCATGCCGTCAGCGCAAATGCGCGCGACCGTGTCGCCGATGGCCACATTGCCAAAGCGCTTAACAATCTGGTCCAGGTATTCGTCTTTCGAAAAAGGTAGCTCCAGAGTGAGCGCCTGAAGCACTTCCTTGTTTTCAAAATTCTGAAAGTGTTCCAACAAATGAGGTACGCGCATGGCAGCGTCGAATGTTTCCACTCCTTCTAATGCAGCGAGATAAGCAAGCGCAGTATGGCCTCCGTTGAGGACTCTGATTTTAGTTTCTTCATAAGGATCCACATCTGCAGTCACCGTCACGCCTACCTTTGCCAGGTCAGGCATGTCTGTCTTTGCTTGTGATTGCAATACCCACTGCGTGAAATCCTCTGCCATTATTGGTGATACGACAGGTTTACCGACTAGTTCTGATATTTCAACGCTGAGTTGTTCCGGGCTACGCGGGGTTATTCTGTCCACCATCGAGCAGGGGAATGCGACGTTATTTTCAACCCAGTTAGCAAGCTCTGCCAATTTGCAAGCCTCAAGGTATGACAGTAAATTGCGACGCAGCATTTTGCCGTTTTGGCGAATATTGTCACAACAGGCAATGGTTAGCGGCGCATTCGTTGCTGCGGCGCGCTTAGTAAGTGCTTCACGTAAATAGGCATAAACACTTTCGCTGATTTCTCCAGAGATTTCAGCCTTTATTGTTGGATCTTGTGTATTTAAATTGCCATTAGGATCGGTGTAGTAGCCACTTTCAGTAACCGTGATAGTGACCAGATGTACTGATGGCAAGGACAACAAGGCTTCGCTATCGCTTGCCGCAACGCTCCAATCAGCGAACTGTACATGACTGCGAACCCGGCGCAGATTAACGTTGCCATCCGA
>CAZQOI010000068.1:6713-12383 GCA_964594905.1 uncultured Granulosicoccaceae bacterium | reverse complement strand
AATCAGCGAACTGTACATGACTGCGAACCCGGCGCAGATTAACGTTGCCATCCGAAGAGTACGACTTTAAATAGTAGCCATCGTGATAGTTGTTGTCTTCTTCCGCCGATTTAAAATGTGCAGCCTCGGATGCACGAAGGTTTACTGCCGCGATACCCCAGCGTAAATCACCTGATACATCCATATAGTCGTCAAGGTAGACAGCCTGGTGTGATCGATGAAAAGCGCCAAAGCCTAAATGCACAACCCCAACATCGCATGCCGATCGGTCGTACTCAGTTGCGGAAATCAGTTTGTTTTCTTCACAATTCATGTCGTTGTCTCGCGCTTTGGTACGAGATCTTTACGAGCCGTTTCACGATATTCAGAAGGTGTCATTCCTCTTACCTTGAGGAAGTGTCGGTTGAAGTTCGCAAGGTTTCTAAAGCCTGCTTCCTGTGCAATAGCGGTGATTTGAGCGTCAGATGCATAGAGCATTCCGCATGCTTGTCCGATACGAATTCGGTTTAAAAAGTCGACAAAGCTGTGACCCGTAACCGCATAGAAATTTCTGCTGAATGTTATTTCAGTCATGTTGGCCATTTTTGCAGCTTGAGCTACCGAGAATCCGTCGAAATAATTTTTGGTAACGTGATCGACAACCAATGCAATACGGGCTTGTTTACTACCACCTTCTGGTTGGATTAACTTTGACAGCGAAAGTGTTTTCTTCTCAGCGTGTTCATGCAGTCTGACCAGAAAGCGGACGAAGGCAAGTATGCGCTCAGCACCTCGGTTATCGCGTATCGATTCCATATGCCCACGAGCAAATGTCGGATTGAATCCCTCGAAAAAAATACCAGACTCAGCTAACTGGAGAAGTTGCAGTACTGGAGAGAACTCAGGAAAACCATCGGCTAGTTTTTCAACACTTTCGTGGCTGAATTGAATCAACATATCCCTTGTTTCAACTGGCTGCGACCATACTTGATCGGTGATCCAGTTGTGCGGCAAGTTGGGGCCGGTCATAAAGAGATCGCCAGCTTTGAAATCACCAATGTAGTCACCGACGAATGCTTTGCCTCTCGTTTCAACGATCAGGTGCAGTTCATATTCTTCGTGAGCATGCCAGCGGCACAGGTCAGTAGGCCATCCATGCTGTAGATAGCGTATCGACCGAGAGCTGCGATCAACCTTTTCTATTTCGGGTTCAATGATCGACATGGAAATCAACCTGACTTCTTGATGCCGGTGACGTCGATAGTGCTCATTTAACGGCACCAAAGGTCAAACCACGTACCAGTTGTTTCTGGCAAAACCAGCCAAGTATGACGATAGGACCGACAGCGGCAGTTGATACCGCAGATAAGCGACCAAAAAACAAACCTTCAGGTGCTCGGTTGCCTTCTATCAACTTGGATAGTGTTGCTGCTTCTGTTGTTGTTAATCGTACGGTCCAGTAGGCCTCGTTCCAGCAAAATATGAAACACAGAAGTGCCGTAGATGCGACACCACCCCAGGCAAGTGGAATCAGAATGTCTTTAATCTCTCCCCAGGTATTGACACCGTCCATCTTGCCAGCCTCGATAATTTCCTTAGGGATTTCTTTAAAGTACGTGAAGAGCATCCAGATCACGATGGGCAGATTGATTAGGCAGAGCACCAATATGATCAGGAAATGTGTATCGAAAATACCGAGAAAGTTCTTGGTTAAGAAAGTCATCGGGTAGAGCACGGCTGCGGCTGGCAGCATTTTTGTTGATAGCATCCAGACAAGAATGTCTTTGGTGTGGCGACTTGGATTGAACGCCATGGCATAAGCTGCTGGCACACCAACGACGAGTGCAAAGATTGTCGCGAATGAAGCTGTGATGACCGAATTAATGGCGAAGCGCCAGTAATCATAATTTTCGGTCATGTTGGCGTAGTTCTCGAGTGTCGGTTTGAAAGAGAACAGGAACTCGGGCTTTACAGCATCAGCGTCAGTTTTGAAACTGGTAAACACCATCCAGAAAATGGGGAAGAAAAAAATCAGCGCGATGACCCAGGCTAAAACAGGCCAAAACACGTTTCCAAATCTGGATGATTGAGCGACAGCAGCCATAGTCGGTGTCCTAGTCCATCAAGTTCTTGCCGACCATACGCAGCAGAAAGATCGCTACGATGTTCGCAAGTATTACGGCGAAGATGCCAGCAGCGCTGGCTGCACCTATGTTGTTCGACGTAAACTCACCAATGAGATACGGAAGGTTTTTGTTGCCATTGCCACGGCTGACAATTTCAATTTCGGCGTAGAGCGATAAGTGAAATATGGACTGAATCATCACAACTATTGCAATGGGACGAGCCAGATGCGGCACAGTCAGATTGCGAAATCGTGACCAGGCATTTGCGCCATCCAAAATCGCAGCTTCTTTTTGGCTCTCGTCTTCTGACTGTAAAGACGTCATGAAAATCAGCACGGCAAATGGTGTCCATTGCCAGGTGACCATCATGATGACGGCATAAGCCGATGTTTGTGTTGCGCGAAAGGAGATGGGTTCGAACTCTGGCCACAGCGAGAAGAAGTATCCAAGTATCGGAAAATCTCTGAGACCATTGACGACATTATTAATACCTTCAACGGCGAGTCCGTTAAGACCCAATACTGGGTCGAGGATCATATTGATCCACAGGACAGCGTTGACCGCTGGCATCACGAAGAAGGGTGATATAAGCAGAACGCGCACGATGCCACGTCCTGGGAATGATCTGTTTACCAGCATGGCGAGAGCCAGGCCGAGTATGACCGTCAGTATGAGAATACTGACAACAATAAAAAGGCTGTTTTGTACAGCAAACCAAAAATCTTTGGCGTTGAATAAAACGTATTCGTAGTTGCCAAACCCACGCCAGTTGCTGAAGCTTGGGGTCGTCCATTCTGGCCTACGCAGACTATTAAGAACGTAGCGAATAAACGAAAAATACAACGTCATACCAAGCGGTACTAGCATCCAAAGAAGCAGTAACACCACGGCTGGCGTTTGTAATAATCGGGGGAGCCTTCTTTTGGACATTGCTCTTTAACCCTACAAAAAACCCCGCAAAACTGTGGCAACGCGTAGCGTATCGGCTGCTAGATAGCGAGTAGCTATGAAGTGGTACAGGACCCTGTTTTTTTAACAATAGATGTTGGGTGGGTTCTGTCTTGTTAAAAGGGCTCGGCGGATATCCGCCGAGCCCCTGTCATTCTTATACTTTAATAAAGTAAAGAATCAGGCTTAGTAGTAGCCAGCTTCCTGCATGATAGCGTCAGCAGCTGACTGTGCAGCAGCAAGCGCGTCATCTACTGATTTTGCACCAGAAAGAGCAGCAGCCATTTCTTGAGCAACAGCACTACCAACTTCTGGGAACTCAGGAATAGCAGCGAACTGAACGCCAACATATGGCTTCAGATCTGTAGCAGCAGGAGCAGCTGATTCGATCGCAGCCATTTCTGCAGCAGCAAAACCTGCAACCGCTTGGAACTCAGGGTAGGCGTAAGTCGAAGCACGAGTACCTGTTGGAACACTTCCCCAACCGAACTCAGGGTGATCAGCTACAGCTTTGATGTACTCTTTAGAAGTAGCCCACTGGATGAACTGCTTCGAAGCTTCTGCGTTAGGTGATCCAGCTGGAACAGCCATCGCCCAAGCCCACAACCAGTTAGCACCAACAGGGTTACCTGCATTTGGTGACTGAGCGTAAGCAACGCCATCAACAGTCAAGAACGAAGCAGCGATAGTAGCGTCGATCCACATGCCACATTTGCCTTCGTTGTACAGAGCGAGGATTTCGTTGAAAGAGTTACCTTCAGAACCAGGAGGTCCGTAGTTGCCAAGAAGGTCAACGTAGAAGTTGATAGCATCTTTCCATTGTGCAGAATCCAGAGTAGGACGGAAGTCCTTGTCGAACCAAGCACCGCCGAACGAGTTTACAACAGTGGTGATGAACGCCATGTTGTCACCCCAGCCTGGCTTACCACGCAAACATGCGCCATAAATGCCGTCGTCTGGCTTGTGGATAGCAGCTGCAGCAGCTTTGATGTTATCCCAAGAATCGTTGTCGCCAATGCTTACGCCAGCAGCGTCAGTCAGGTCTTTACGGTACATAACCATAGAAGACTCACCGTAGAATGGTGCAGCGTAGAGAGTACCTTCGTGAGAAAGACCATTACGCATAGCTGGAAGCATGTCGTCAATGTCGTAGTCAGCGCTGAATTCGAGTGGCTCGATCCAACCAGCAGCACCCCAAATTGGAGCTTCCTGCATACCGATGTTGATGATGTCGTATTCGCCACCACCAGTCGCTGTATCAGAAGTTACCTGCTCACGTAGAACACCTTCTTCCAGTGAAACCCAATTCAGCTTTACGCCTGTCTCTGCAGTGTAGGCTTCAGCTACTTTCTGCATATTGATCATATGACCGTTGTTCACGATCGCTATGGTTAGCTCATCCGCAGCGGATGCTGTGGTAGCTGTGCCCAGGCCGATAGTCATGGCTAGAGCTGTTTTAAAAACTAATTTCATACTTCCTCCAAGAAACCAAAGTGAGTGGTTGTGTACCGATCGAACAATGTGTACCAATTCAAAATATCAGGCAAATACGATTCTAACAAAGTCGCATACGTTTTTGTCATAACGTCATGATGAGCTTCTCATTACTCGGAATAAGTAATCCCAGTCGGCGAAAATGCATTTTAACCCCCATTAAACGGGCGATGAAGCTCGCCAGAGCGTCAGAAATTGAACGGATTAGTGAGACAAAAGGCTACTGCCAAATGACACTTTTCCATCATTTCAACAGCCGATTGCTTTGGATGCAAGAAACCCTGTATCTGCTCATGCGGATAACGCAACTTTGCTGCAAACAATCCTCTATTGAATTTATTTGTGTTCTAACTGATTCGGTTGAATGCTGCCAATCCTCGCCGCTCGGCGCAACGAGATAGACGAAATCTAGCTTGGGCCCCGCGGAAATGTCAGTGTACGGGGTTATTTGTATAAGCATCACTGAACCGTATATTGCTTAAACATTTGTATAGTTTGAAACCAATAACGAGCACAATTACCAAATTTAGTGACTGATTTTTCGCTTATGTAGGGCAATTCGTTAACTGATCACTAAATTGCTTTTCTTGATAGTCGTAAAACAGTAATACAGGCGACAAATACGTTTCGTATTACCTATGAACAGTATCCAAGATAACCTGCTACCAGGTTAATCACGTTTTACGGTTTTGCCTTTGCTTTACGGTTGTACATATGTTGTATCAAACTAATAGTGTTGCCTCTGCCGCACGCAGGTCTTTTGTCAAACACTCTATCGCTGCAACAGCGTTGGCCTTTACTGCCGGACTGGTCAAGGCTGACCTATCTCCTAACGATGCCGATCAACATCCGCTGCACAAAAAATCAGATGTTCGCGAACTAAGGTTAGTAAATGCTGGCTCAGAGGAAATTCTCGATGTGGTGTATTGGCAAAATCATCACTACATTGAAAATAATATTGGTCAGCTAAATTACTTCATGCGTGATCTGCATGCGGAAAAGTCGTTTTTGATGGATAAAAAGCTTTACGATTTCATGTTCATGCTTCAACAAAAACTTCAGACGTCTGAGCGAATTCATGTGCTTTCCGGTTATCGCACAACCGAGACCAACGCGCAGCTTC
>CAZQOI010000068.1:0-6613 GCA_964594905.1 uncultured Granulosicoccaceae bacterium | reverse complement strand
GGTTTTGTTCATATTGATACCGGATATGCGCGTCACTGGGAAAGCACATGATCGTCATTGTCAATCGTAGCTCGGAAGCCTGGCGCCGCCGTCTCTGTTCCTAGCCATGACGCCTCATCCTGATCGAGTCGCGGTACAATATTGGCAGTGTTAGCCCGCAGGGTTTTGCGTGGCCTGACCACAAACCACGATATTCAGGATTCCAGCAATGGCGAAAAAGTCAAAAACCGTTATTTTTGACACAAACCCAGGTCGCAATGCCCAAACGTATGGCATCGCTCGCGAACTTGACACCGATATGGATCTTATCCACGAACCCTCAATCGGTGTGATTGGGACCAAAGGGGATAGCCAGTGCTACATGGGTGTACAACGGAAAGTTGAAGCCATTCATGATCATTTACGAGCCCGGATAGGGCGAGGGGATGGTCAGATTCCGATGCGATTGGTACAACCCGAATATACAGTTGCGACATCTGATGGCATGCGTAACGGTACGCGCGAAATGCGCTACTCGCTGATTGGTCGCGAAGTCACTCACGATACCGTTTGTGAGCATTTGAGCGCCAGTGGCTTGGAAGGCACCATTGCGGTGGTCGCATGTGACAAGCCTCCGGTTGGCACCTTGGCGGGTTTGCTCGAGCATAATCGTCCTGCGATCATCATGTCAGATGGTCCGATTCGACCGGGTATCGACTCGGTGACCGAGCAGCCAATCGATATTGTGACGGTGTTTCAGGCGGCAGGCCATCCCGATGCCGAATACAAGAAACGTATCTCGCGTGAAGCCTGCCCAGGCTATGGTAGCTGCGGCGGTATGTTCACGTACAACACGATGCAAACGTTTATTGGTGTTGTGGGTATGCAACCACTGCAGATGATTGCCCCCCCGTCCGACGATCAACGTCGTCTAAACGAATTCCCTGCATTACTGGTTGAGTATTTAAAAGGCATGATCGAGCGTGGTCACACGCCGCGCGACATCGTCACGCGTGATGCGATCCGTAATGCGGTCATTGTTTCAATGGCGGTTGGCGGTTCAACCAATGTGTTGCTACATGCCCCGGAAATCGCGCGAGCAGCAGGGTTTCGTAGTTTTGCTGACGATGTTATGTCGCCAGAAGAATTCAATCATCTATCGCAAAATGTAGTTCCTGTGCTAACCGATGCGCGACCCTATGGTGTTTATTCCATGGTTGATATCGATGAGAAGGGTGGCGTACAGGTTATTGTCAAAGCACTGATGGATGCAGGCTTGCTCAACGGCGATACCCTGACGTGCACGGGTGAGACCTTGGCAGAGCAGGTAAGCCGTTTGAATACCGCTGATGTGGATGGCACCGTTATTTTTCCTGTTGAAAAACCGTACAAGCCAACGGGTGGTTTACGTGTTCTCGGAGGCAATTTGTCACCTGAATACAGTGCCGTTTTGAAACTTGCAGGCGTCGAAGGTGGCCTTGACGACAACCGTTTTGTCGGACGGGCAAGAATATTCAACGGTGAGCAAGCATTGTTGGATGCACTTGAAACGCATGCTGATAGTTTCCAAAATCACGATATGGTCATCGTGCGCTATGAAGGTCCAAGTGGCGCGCCTGGCATGCCTGAAATGCTTGATTCCACATCTCGTATAACCACCTTGTGTCGGGAGCGCGACATCGTGGTTGGTCTTATGACTGATGCACGTTTTTCAGGTGGATCGGTTGGACTTGTTATCGGGCATGTAGGACCAGAGGCGGCGCTTGGTGGTCCTATCGCCTTTTTACAGGATGGTGATGAAATTATCGCCGACTTGAATTCAAACGAACTTAACTGCACTGAGTTGCAAGATGCCGCTACGTTGGCAGCCCGAAAATCTGCATGGGAAAAAGACGTCGCTGATAATGGTGGAATACATCCTCTCTGTGGAGACGTAGATACACGTCTTCTCAATCGTATGCGTCGTTCGGCGGTCTCGGCAGTTCACGGTGCCGGTATGCATCCTGACCGACAACTGTGGGTTCCAGAGCCTCGTGATGACAAGAAGAGCGGCTTTGTCCCGCAAAACAAATACCGAGAAGGCTCACAAAAAGCCTTTTGATGTTCGAGAATTAATCAGTAGGCAAGAGCGCCAGTATTTATAGAGTTCGAGCTAATCGGCATTGATACCGATTAGCTCGACATCGAATATCAATGTTGAACCTGGTTTGATTTTGCCGGCCGCACGGTTGCCATAAGCCAAGGTGCTTGGAATAAACAACCGCGTCTTTTCACCTTCAACCATCAACTGTAAACCTTCGGTCCAGCCGGGGATTACTTGATTGAGCCCAAACGAAATGGGTTCGCCTCGATCCACTGAACTGTCAAACACGGTTCCGTCAATCAGTGTGCCGTGATAGTGCACTTTGACTTTATCCGTGGCAGTCGGATGCGTGCTACCAGAGCCGGCTTCCAACACTTTGTACTGCAGGCCAGAAGCTGTGCTTTTAACCCCTTCTGCTGTGCTGTTTTTTTCGAGGAAGGCCTGGCCTGCCTGAATATTTTCTTCCGCTTTTCCGCTGTTCAAAAAGCGCTGGGCGACGTACCACAGCGCGGCTATGACCAGCACGGTAACAACGTATTTCATGGCGAAAGTCCTCGACTAATCCGCCAGTGTACTAATAGGCCAAGGAGTTTGCCAACCATCGCTCTGTGAGCTCGGTTGATTCTTCCATACGAGCTGCATAGTGTTCGATTTGATCGCGCTTGAGTTTTCCCAATCCAAAATAGCGCGCATCAGGGTGGGAGAAATAAAATCCACTTACAGATGACGCAGGCAACATCGCCAATGACTCGGTCAGGGTGATGCCAATTTTCTCAGGGTGCAATAGATCCCAAATCACTTCCTTCTGACGATGATCAGGATTCGCTGGATACCCTGGGGCAGGGCGAATGCCTTGATAACGTTCTTTTATCAGTTCGTTATTTTCAAGAGACTCATCTGGCATATAGCCCCAGAATTCGGTTCTGACTTGTCGATGCAGATACTCTGCAAAAGCTTCAGCCAGGCGATCTGCCACGGCTTTCGCCATGATGTTCTTGTATATGTCGTGCTCTTTATCGTATTCGGCAATCAGTTCATCCAAACCCAAGCCTGCAGTTACAGCAAAGGCTCCAATGTAATCCTCGATACCTGATTCTTTTGGCGCAACAAAGTCAGCCAATGTCAGATTAGGTCTACCATCAGGAAACACACGTTGCTGTCGTAAGCAGTAGACGGTGTTTAAAACCTTTGTGCGAGATTCATCTGCGTAGATCTCGATATCATCATCGTTAACGGAGTTTGCGGGAAACAGTCCGACTACTGCCTGAGCTTTCAGAGACGGGGTGTTACAGAATTCTTTCAACATATCCTGTGCGTCTGCGAACAGTTTCTTGGCTTCTTCACCCACCGTTTCGTCTTCCAATATCCGAGGATACTTTCCTCGTAGTTCCCACGTCTGGAAAAACGGCGTCCAGTCGATGTAAGGGATGAGATCTTCGATTTCCAGATCATCAATGATCTTTACACCAGTCAATGCCGGCTCACTGACTTCATGATCATCCCATTTGACTTTGAGCTTATTCTGCCTAGCAACTTCTATATCCAGAAGCTCAGCCCCTTGAGTACGATTTTGATAGCGGGTTCTGTAGCGATCGTAGTCCTGCTCCAATTCCTCACAAAATACTTTTTTGTGATTGTCGCTGAGTAAATGACTCGCTACCTGAACGCAACGAGAGGCATCAGCAACGTGTACCACGGGTTCTTCGTATTCATCTGAGATTTTGACTGCCGTATGCATGCGTGATGTCGTGGCACCGCCAATCAATAGTGGTATGGAAAAACCAGCGCGCTTCATTTCCGCTGCAACATGGGTCATCTCTTCGAGCGAAGGTGTAATCAAACCTGACAGTCCAATCAGATCAACTTCGTGTTTTTGTGCCTCTTCAAGAATCGTCGCGGACGGCACCATGACGCCAAGATCGATGACTTCATAACCATTGCACTGAAGCACAACACCCACGATATTTTTACCGATATCGTGCACGTCTCCCTTGACTGTCGCCATCAGGATCTTGCCGGCACTCTTCGTATTTTCGTCTTTCTCTGCATCCATGTAGGGCAGTAGCCAAGCGACGGCTTTTTTCATAACCCGGGCCGATTTAACGACTTGCGGTAGAAACATCTTACCCGCGCCAAAAAGATCTCCAACCCGATTCATGCCGTCCATGAGTGGACCTTCTATAACATCGAGTGGCCGTTCCGCTGACAGTCGAGCTTCTTCGACATCCTGATCGATAAATTCATCGATGCCCTTGACTAGTGAATGCGCCAGTCGCTCTTCTACCGGCGCATCGCGCCATTCATTGTTTTGAGCCTCAGAGACTTTTCCATCACCACGAAATTGCTCAGCGATTTCCAGGAGCCGGTCTGTTGCGTCGTCGCGGCGATTGAGAATCACGTCTTCTACGGCTGTTCGTAAAGACTCTGGAATTTCGTCAACAATGGCTAGTTGCCCGGCGTTGACAATACCCATGTCCATACCAGCTTGTATGGAGTGATATAGAAAGACCGCATGGATTGCTTCACGTACCGCGTTGTTACCACGGAACGAGAAGGACACATTAGAGACACCACCGCTGACCATCGCACCCGGCAAGCTATCTTTGATCTGACGGGTTGCCTCGATAAAGGCGATGCCGTATTCGTTATGTTCTTCGATACCGGTGGCGACAGCGAAGATGTTCGGATCGAAAATGATGTCTTCAGGCGGGAAATCCAATGTGTCTACCAGCAAGTGGTAAGCGCGTTGGCAGATGGACACTTTACGTTCGATAGTATCGGCCTGACCGTCTTCATCGAAGGCCATGATGACAACAGCCGCGCCATGGCGTTGTGCCATTTTTGCCTGTTCCAGAAACTGTGCTTCACCTTCTTTCATGCTGATGGAATTGATGACGCATTTGCCTTGCAGGCATTTCAAACCAGTTTCAATGACTGACCATTTCGATGAATCAATCATGACGGGCACTCTGCAGATATCAGGCTCTGTCGCGACCATGCGCAAAAACTGTTGCATGACCTCAGAGGAATCAAGAAGGCCCTCGTCCATATTGACATCGATAATCTGCGCGCCGTTCTCAACTTGCTGTCGGGCAACATTCAATGCTGAATCAAAATCACCGTCCTTGATAAGGCGCAGAAACACAGCTGAACCTGTCACATTGGTGCGCTCACCAACGTTGACAAACAATGACTCTGAATTGATGTTGAACGCTTCTAACCCTGAAAGACGGCAAGATCGGGAGAGCTCAGGTGGAACACGAGGTTTTGTATTTTTCATAGCATCGGCAAACGCTCGGATATGCTCAGGACCCGTACCACAACATCCGCCAATAATATTCAGATAACCCGACTCGGCCCAGGCACCAACTTCTGCCAGCATTTGCTCTGGGGTTTCGTCATAACCACCAAAGGCATTGGGCAAGCCCGCATTAGGGTGTGCGCTGACGAAGGTGTCTGCGATACCCGAGAGTTCTTCTATATGTGGGCGCAGTTGCTCTGGGCCCAATGCACAATTGAATCCGATGGATACAGGTTTGGCATGGCGAACGGAATTCCAAAAGGCTTCAACTGTTTGACCTGACAGCGTGCGTCCAGATGCATCGGTGATAGTGCCCGAAATCATGATCGGTAAGGTTTGGCCTCGATCATCAAACACACGTTTGATTGCAAAAATCGCAGCTTTTGCATTAAGCGTGTCGAACACAGTCTCGATCAGGATGATATCTGCACCACCGTCAATGAGCGCATCGCAGGCTTCGTAGTAAGACGCATCCAGATCGTCAAAACTGACATTGCGAAAACCCGGATCGTTTACGTCGGGTGATATTGATGCGGTCCGATTAGTTGGGCCGATAACCCCAGCGACAAAACGTGGCTGTGATGGATCTTCTTTCATCTTCGCGTCGACGCACTCACGGGCGAGTCTTGCGCTTTCACGATTCAACTCTGGTACCAGGGACTCCATGTCGTAGTCGGCCATTGAAATCGAATTGGCGTTAAACGTATTGGTCTCGATGATGTGCGCACCAGCGTTCAGATAATCCGCGTGGATCTGCCTGATGACTGCGGGTTGGCTGAGAGTGAGAAGGTCATTGTTGCCCTTCAAGTCTGATGGCCAGTCCGAGAATCGGTCGCCTCGATAGTCAGCTTCAGCAAATTTGTGCTGCTGGATCATGGTGCCCATTGCACCATCGAGAATGAGAACCTGTTCCGCAAGAGCCGACCGGAGCCGCGTCTCTGCGTCGATTGAGTTCGCTGGTGAGCCTGTATTCTGATTCATTTTTGAATAAATAGATAAATGCACATATAAGGATATCATTATATGTCTTATCTAAATTATGCCGTGTTTCAGCTTTTGACCAGAAAAATGGAATTGGCGGTGAGGCTTTCGACCTTTGTCTATGAGATGAGGGGCCAAAAGGAGCCTTATGACAGAGGACAGAGCTTATGGTAAGCCTCGGGCCGTACAGCCCACCCTGAATTTTAATTAGCCATGATGTTCAGATCTCCGTGAGTTTTTGCTTCGATGGCATCAACGGCTGATCCTTT
>CAZQOI010000067.1:0-15494 GCA_964594905.1 uncultured Granulosicoccaceae bacterium | reverse complement strand
ATCGACGCTACAGAGGCGATATCGGCTATCGAGCCATCGCCCGAGAACGCCAAGCGTAGATCAACTGTTTCTCGATATACGCAGTTAATACATCAAACGAAACGCCTGGCTAACGCTTCATTGAATCAAAGAATTCGTTGTTCGTCTTGGTTTGTTGTAAGCGACCCAGGAGAAACTCAACTGCCTCAATCTCATCCATGGAGTGAATGAATTTTCGCAAGATCCAG
Organism: uncultured Granulosicoccaceae bacterium; assembly: GCA_964594905.1. Lineage (GTDB taxonomy): Bacteria > Pseudomonadota > Gammaproteobacteria > Granulosicoccales > Granulosicoccaceae > Granulosicoccus. Next base: position 15,267 of record CAZQOI010000067.1, on the reverse strand, counting down.
GTTTTTTGTAGTTCTTCCTGATCCATCATGAGTTCTTCACGACGCGTACCAGAGCGATTGATGTTGATCGCCGGGAACACTCGCTTTTCTGCAATGCGACGATCCAGGTGCAGTTCCATATTACCGGTGCCTTTGAATTCCTCGTAGATAACCTCGTCCATTTTCGATCCGGTATCCACAAGTGCTGTAGCAATAATTGTCAGGCTACCGCCTTCTTCAATGTTTCGCGCGGCGCCAAAAAAACGCTTTGGTCGGTGCAATGCATTGGCATCAACACCACCTGTCAGTACCTTGCCTGAAGACGGTACGACAGTGTTGTAGGCACGAGCAAGACGGGTAATCGAGTCAAGCAAGATGACAACGTCTTTTTTGTGTTCAACGAGTCGCTTGGCTTTTTCAATAACCATCTCCGCAACTTGTACATGACGCGCAGCAGGTTCATCAAAGGTACTGGAGATAACTTCGCCCTGCACCATCCGCTGCATCTCGGTAACCTCTTCAGGCCGTTCGTCGATAAGCAGAACAATAAGATATGAGTCGGGGGAATTCGCCGCGATACTCTGCGCGATGTTTTGCAGCATTAATGTCTTACCAGCCTTAGGTGGCGAGACAATCAATCCACGCTGGCCTTTGCCAATAGGTGCTGCAAAATCAATGATACGGGCAGTGATGTCTTCAGTTGATCCGTTACCGCGCTCCATGGTCAGACGATCATTGGCATGCAATGGCGTCAGGTTTTCAAACAGAACCTTGTTCTTGGCTTGCTCGGGCGGGCCAAAGTTAATGTCATCAACTTTCAGTAGCGCAAAGTAACGCTCACCTTCTTTGGGTGGTCGAATCTTGCCGAAGATAGAGTCGCCAGTGCGCAGGGCAAAACGCCGAATCTGGCTTGGTGACACATAGATGTCATCAGGCCCTGCGAGATAGGAGCTATCAGCCGAACGAAGAAAGCCGAAGCCATCCTGCAAGATTTCAAGTACACCACCACCAAAAATATCCTCGCCTTTCCGCGAATGCGCCTTCAGGATCGAGAAGATCATTTCCTGTTTGCGTTGTCGCGCGACGTTATCAACGCCAATTTCCTGGGCGAGCTCGATAAGCTCAGTAGGGTTTTTCTGTTTAAGGTCGGTCAGGTTCATACAGGTTTTGGAAGGGGTGTGACTGGGGAGGTGGGCGTATTTCGCCGGATAAAGTCAGCCATGGAATGTCATGGCAAGAACAAACTGTGTTTCAGGAATGAATTTGTGTCGGTCGGGGACGTTTAGTAAAAATCTGGGATTCAGCGAGCGCCGAGGGTTGGGCTGGCTGCAAGTAACTGGAATAGGGCCAATCTAGCACGACACAGGTGGAACGTCTAGCAATCAACACCGTGTTGAGCGGAAATCGGCATTAAATCTCTTGAAATCGGGCCAAAATCGCTTATGGATAAGGGTTCTAGTGCAAAACCCCTGCCACCTTGAGAGGCTGGCGGCAGGGGGTAACAAAGCGAAAATCAGGCGTGCTCGTCAAGGAATTCAGTCAGTTGCGCCTTGTTGAGGCTGCCAACCTTGGTACTTTCTACCGATCCATTCTTGAAAAGCATCAGCGTCGGAATACTGCGAATACCGTACTTTGGCGGTGTATTTGGATTCTCGTCGATATTCATCTTGACGATTTTCACCTTGCCAGAGTAGCCAGGCGCGACATCTTCGAGAACTGGACCAATAGCTTTACAGGGTCCACACCACTCTGCCCAGTAGTCCACCAGGACAGGGGTACTCGAATTTAGCACCTCATCTTCGAAAGTCGCATCACTAATCTGTGTAATATGGTCGCTCACTGGCTCCTCCTGTTAAATAGGGCTGTGGTCCAAGCCAAAGACTGGTATGTCCAATCAAGGTCGTGGTCGGTTAGTCATCGGACACTTCAAAAAGTTGCCGACTAGAAACACATTATGCCGCTAAACTACCTGACTTAATGACCGACCTCACCCCTAATGTAGTGACGAGTTTCGCCGAACTCAAGTTGCCCGCCGCACTTATTGCCGCAACCGATGAACTCGGCTTCACTCAATGTACAGAAATTCAAGGTCTCACCCTACCCGCCATCGCGGCTGGCAATGATATCGCCGCCCAAGCGCAAACTGGTACAGGAAAAACAGCAGCCTTCCTACTCGGAAGCTTTGCCCGATTGCTCGAACACCCAACATCAGGTCGCGCGACTGATCAACCGCGCATGCTGGTTATTGCACCAACTCGCGAATTGGCCATTCAAATTGCCAAGGATGCAGAATCGCTGGCCAAGCATACAGATTTGAAGACAGCTGTTGTTTACGGTGGTATCGACTACGAGAAGCAACGAAAACAACTAGCTGAAGGTGTCGATGTACTGATTGGCACACCCGGCCGTCTGATTGATTATTTCAAACAAAAAGTATTCAATTTAAAAAAGCTTGAAATATGCGTGCTCGACGAAGCTGATCGAATGTTTGATCTCGGCTTTATTGCGGATATCCGATATCTACTGCGACGCATGCCCGAGCCAGGCGATCGCTTGAGTATGTTGTTCTCGGCAACCTTGTCACACCGAGTCATGGAGCTCGCCTACGAGCACATGGACAATCCAGAACAACTGGAAACTGAAACAACAGGCGTCACCGCCGATGGTGTTGAACAATCGCTTTACCAACCAGCCACTGACGAAAAAATTCCGCTTCTCCTCGGTTTATTAAGCACTCTGCAGCCACAACGCTCGATCATCTTCGTCAATACCAAGAGAGCCGCCGAACGTGTCGAGTCTTACCTTATTGGTAACGACATTAACTGTGGGACCTTGTCAGGTGATGTTCGGCAAAACAAGCGACAACGCATTTTAAAAGACTTCACGGGCGGTGAATTACCCGTATTGATTGCAACCGATGTTGCTGCACGCGGCTTGCATATTGACGATGTAACACATGTATTCAACTACGATCTACCACAACAAGCTGAAGACTATGTACATCGGATCGGACGTACAGCACGCGCAGGTAGCGAAGGTGTTGCCGTTAGCTTCGCGTGTGAAAACTACTCGTTTTCCTTACCCGAGATTCAAGAATACATCGGTCAAAGCATTCCACTTGCCTACATCACCGATGAACTATTGGTGACGCCAAAGAAACCAGCCCGAATTGAACGAGACCGCGTCAGTCAAGATGCAAAGGGACGCGGCAAAGGACGTGGACAAGGGCGGGGAAATCAACGCAACGACTCGCGTAGACGCGGAAAGCCAACAGCTAATGGCAAAAACGCCAGCGACGCGGGCAAGAACGGAACTGCCGATCAGCAAACCAACGCAAAACCGTCAGGTAACAATCCTGATGGAGAAAAACCTAAACGTCGCCGACGTCGACGCAAACCCAAGCCATCCGGCAACTCTGACAAATCTGCAGGCTAGAACCACCCTCTCAGAGCTCCCCGACGAGAAATCTTCGGTATCAAATGTCATCAAAGTTGTGGACCACGTCACGAAAACCAGTAGACTACTCATGGTGGCTTAAAAGACACGGAGAAATGTTTGGCCACCGTACGTTTTTCTGCTCGAGGTGAGAATGATGGCAACAGGTACAGTTAAGTGGTTCAACGAATCGAAAGGTTTCGGTTTTCTGGCACAGGACGATGGTGGAGACGATGTATTCGTCCACTTCTCGGCTATTCAATCAGACGGATTCAAGACCTTGAACGAAGGTCAGAAAGTTAAGTTTGATATTGAAGACGGTGCCAAGGGCCCACAAGCAAGCGGTGTGGTCCCCGAATAAAAGCAGTTCCCTAGTGTAAATTTTGCACTTCCCTGATGTCCGCGGTCATCGCTGTAAACGGTCGCAACGGACATCAGGGCACTTACTGTGTTCGGGACTGACTGCAGATACCCTCTGAGGTAACCGTTGCCGGGCTTGGGCAGGCTATAATTCCAGATACAAACCGCGCAGACGACCTTACGATGGATTTACAGCAAGCCCGCAGTAACATGATTGAACAGCAAGTACGCCCCTGGGACGTACTGGACCAGCGTGTCCTTGACGTGCTGGCGGAAGTGCCACGTGAGGCTTTTCTGGATCCAAGCCACAGCGGCATCGCCTACAGCGACTTCGAATTGCCTATTGGCCATGGTCAACACATGCTCAAACCGACAGTTGACGGGCGTCTATTGCAGTCCTTGCTGTTGGAGGTTACTGACACGGTTCTTGAGATCGGTACTGGCAGTGGCTATCTGACCAATTGTCTCGCCAGATTGACAGCCCATTGCGACAGTATCGAAATCATTCCAGAGCTACATGCCAGCGCCGCTGAAAGGCTTGGCGAGTTCGGCGTCAGCAATGTGACTCTCAAGCAGCAAGACGCTGCTGAAGAGTGGGATGCCCGTGATGCCTATGAGGCGATAGCCTTTACTGGTGCCATATCCGCCATTCCAGAGTTCTACAAGAACAAATTAGCCATAGGTGGCCGGTTGTTTGCAGTGATCGGGGATATCAGCCAACCAACGATGGATGCGCAGCTGATGACGCGCATCAGTGACATTGAATGGTTGACCGAAAGCCTGTTTGAAACAAGCATCGATCCGTTGGCCAATTTCGACACCAGCGGACCCAGTTTTGTCTTTTAACGCCAGACAACGAGGACCCAAGAGTAATGGACCGACAATCCCGCGGAATTTTTACCTTATACGCGCTGCTTGCTGGCCTGCTCGTCTCATTCAGCCAAGGTGCAAGCGCCACTGATCTGAGAACCGTTTTCGACGCAGCGATAAAATACGATGCCGAAATTCAGGCAGCAGCCCATGATCTTGAAGCAGCCAATCAGCTAGTTCCTCTCGCTAAATCTGCATTCAGACCACAAATCCAACTTGGTGGCGAAATCGGCATCACCGATGCCAACTCAGACTTTTCTTCAACATTTCGTGAAGACTCTATTTCCCTGACCCTGAACCAGACCATTTTTAACCGCAGCAATTCCAAGCTGGTGGATCAGGCTCGTTTGAACGTCACACAGGCCGAGGCACAGTACGCTGCTTTGTATCAGGCGTTGATACTGCAAGTCGCTACTGCCTACTTCAATGTGCTTCGCGAAACCGCGAACGTTGAATTCGCTCAAGCCGAATTACGCGCCATCAGCCGTCAACGCGAACAGGCGAACCGCCGTTTCGACGTAGGCCTGGTACCAATCACTGATGTTCGAACTGCACAGGCGCAATACGATTTGGCCGTGGCGCAAGAGATCGCTTCATCCAACCAATTAGCCACAGCACGTGAAGCTTTGTTAGTGGTCAGTGGCATCGATGCAGAACTCGTCGCACCACTCGCCCGCGATTTTCCGTTAACGCCCCCTGACCCAATCAAGATCGAAGACTGGGTCAATTTGGCACTGGATCAAAACCTCGAGCTGACTATTGCTCGGCTCACATCAGAAACCGCGATCACACAAGTCGACGTTGAACGTTCGTCCCGCTACCCGACGCTGGACTTGATCGGTGTTGGCGTCTCTACGCGTACCGAACAAGCTGGCCGTGATGATCTGGATGCTGGCGAGCTAAGACTCCAGCTCAGCGTACCGATTTTAACCGGTGGCCGTATCAACGCTCAAATTGCCCAGGCCAATGCCGAGGCCATGAGTGCGTCACAGAGATTGATTGCACAGGAACGTACAACAACTCAGCTGACACGCGACAGCTATCGCGGTGTGCTGGCATCCATCAGTCAGGTTCGAGCTCTGCGTCAGGCATTGGTTTCGACACAGAAATCCGCTGAAGCCACCGATGCCGGATTTCGCGCTGGTACCCGAACATCAGTCGAAGTTTTACAGGCACTTCGCGACACATTCAGTGCTCGCTCAGACTACACCGGCTCTTTGTTCGACTACATTATCAATCTGCTTAACCTCAAAGGAGCTGCGGGCACGCTGAACGAAAACGACTTGTACGCGCTCAACAATTTTCTAGTGCCCATTGAATAAGCCGTTTAACTGGAAGCCTTATTCCTCACCACGTTACTGGCCGACCCGCATAGGCTTTGGCTTCTTCTGGTTAATCACACGTCTACCCTTTCCTGCCGTTATGTCAATCGGCAGAGCGCTAGGTTCACTGCTGTACCTGGTACTACGACCACGCCGACAGGTTTCTCTAGCTAATCTCGAAATTGCGTTTCCAGAGAAAACACCTGGTGAACGCGAAAAGCTTTGCCGCCGAGCATTCAAAGAACTTGGTATGGCAACCGCCGAGACCGCATGGATTTGGTATCGCAGTGCTGACGAGATTGACGGCATCACCATTGAGGGCGCTGAACATATTGAACAAGGTTTTGCTGCCGGCAAAGGCATCATCTTGTTGCAAGCACATTTTACGGTTATAGAACTCTGTGCTGCGGTAATCGGTGCTCGTTGGCCATCATCAGCAGTCTATGATCCACCAAAGAATCCGCTGTTCAGAGATTATTTACTCTGGCAACGTAGTCGACATCTGACAGAGCTTATCGACAACCGGGGCATCAGGAAAATGGTCAAGCGACTACGCCGTGGCGAGTTGGTCTGGTTTTCACCTGATCAATCCGTAGCGGTAGAACACGGGGGTATAAGTACCACATACTTTGGACAAGCTGCCTTATCCAGTAGCGGTACTGCGCGAATTGTGCAGATGACAGGCGCGACAGTCATTCCGCTAATTCCAACACGTCTAAACAATGGCAAGGGATTTTGCTTTCGCTTTGAAGAGCCGCTGGTAGTGAACACCGATGACACCATACAGGCAACACAGCTTGTGAATGATCATCTTGAAGCGATGGTGCGTCGCCAACCGGAACAATATCTGTGGGCCCACAAGCGGTTCAAACCACCCACGCCAGCCCACCCTAATCCCTACGCATGAATAAGGCGCCACCATGGGCCTATCGCATTCTGGTGCTTGCGTTGTCACCTCTTCTTGTGGGCTACACAGTGTGGCGCAGTTTCAAGGATGGCGGTTGGATTTATTTGACACAGCGACTGGGCTTCAACTACCCAAAAAATATTCCCAAGAATACACTCTGGGTTCATGCGGCATCGGTTGGTGAAGTCACCACCGTGTTACCACTATTGGAATCAGTACTGGCATCACAGGACCCAACGGTGAAAGTCGATTCCATTCTGTTGACAACAAATACACCCACCGCAAAAAAAGTACTTGAACAACGATCTGTGAATGGAGTCACTCACGCTTACCTGCCAATCGACATGGCAATGTGCTGCAAGCGATTCATCGCGGCTATAACACCGCTGAAAGGCTGGATTGTTGAAACCGAGATTTGGCCCTGGCTATACGCAAGCTGTAAACGACAAGATATTTCGCTGAGTATCATCAATGCCCGCTTGTCAGAGAAAACTCTGCGTCATGCTCATGGCAAGCTCAGCGCTAGTTATAAAAATGCCTTGGCAGGCGTTACTGTGCATGCAAGATCACCAGAAGATCGTGATCGTTATCTCTCTATCGGCGCAGACCCACTGCTGGTTGATTACATTGGTAATCTTAAATACATGGATAACAGGCCACAGCAGACGTTGACTCCGCTACTGGATTGCAACTACGTACTCGCTGCATCAACTCACGACGACGAAGAACTGAAACTCGCCAAGAGCTGGCTTGCTGAAAAAGACTCACCACTGCTGGTTATAGTGCCCAGACACCCTGAAAGAGCGTCGGCAATCTTGCATAGCCTACAGCAAGAAACCGATCAGCGAATTGCACAACGGAGTCTTGATGAGTTGCCACAAACTGAAGATCGTCTGTACCTTGCAGATACGCTCGGCGAGCTACAGGCTTGGTACAGTCACGCCAGTGCGACCTTTGTCGGTGGTTCACTAATCAAGCGAGGTGGCCACAATATCCTTGAGCCCGCACGACTCGGTATTCCTGTTATCGTTGGCCCACATACTGAGAATTTTGCTGACGTCATGCAGGCGATGTTAAGCAACAATGCAATCAGCATCGCGAATGATGAAGTGGAATTAACCACGATGCTAAAGTCCGCTGCTGCAGAAGACCCGCTTTATATCGAACGAGCGGATAATGCAAAGATCTTGGCTGAGTCACTCAGCGGTGTTGGTGCTAACTACTTGCAGGCACTGACTGAAAAACCACTATCAAACTGATATCCAACTCTCTGCCCACGCAATGCGCAGCTCTTTAAAACCGTCAAAATGTCGTTCTTTGCTCGCCGAGCATTTGCAAACAGATCTCCAGAGACGCTCTATGTTGGCTTGATGCCACGGTAGCGGAGATGCAGGAGTTACAGGTTTAAAAATTCGCGCGCGATCAAAATCGATCAACGATACCGTCCCATTGTCATCAATAAGTATATTGTGCGCATTAAGGTCGGCATGACAGATGCCAGCATGGTGGAAACGCGCAACACACTGCCCAATTCGGCGCCAGTCATCAGCGCTCACCTTGCCATCTACCAATCGCGTGGCAAGCGTGGCGCCATCAATCTGATAAGTGACCAGACTCGCTGAGTAAACCACGCCACGACGTTCGATACGACAGGCATAAGCTCTTGCGGCTGGCAGGTTTAATTCTTCCAGCTTGCAAAGGCACTGGAACTCACCGTATGCACGGGTTCTTTCAAGGCCAAGATAGATATAAGACGCATCACTGATCGAACGAACAGCACCGCCGCGCCGATAGTGACGCAGCACTAATGCTGCCCCATCGTGTTCAACAAAGAATGTATTACCGCGTCCGCCTTCGGCGATACCTTTCAGATGACCACTTGCTTTGAAATGTTCCTGATCGAACACCCGAGCATCAAACGCCGGGCTCGAGTCCTGCCGATAACAATACGTGACCCGACCGTCGCGATCACACCGATGCTTCACGGGAGTACTCGTCAGCTTTGGCTTTTCTTGTCGACCAATCGATAAACTGTGCCACAGTAAGAACAAGCAGCCTCTGGCGCATCATCAAGTGGAATGTATACGCGAGGATGGCTATTCCACAAAGGTGCTGACGGCGCTGGACAATGCATCGGCAATTCATCACGCGTCACTTCGACGAGCAATTCACTGTTCGAAACTGATTCGGCTTGTGTCTCTTTGGATACGTGTTGTTCTGACATGGCACTCAAGAATAATTTCCCAGTATCTCGTTGCGAATAACCACCACATCGGCGGCAATCGTGTTCAGGTCCGGATCGCGTGACACGACCGCACCAGCTTCCTGTAATGCCTGCCGATGCAGGCGAGCCCGCAACTCAAGGTAGCAGCTGCTGAGCTTCTTCGCGACATCGTCCGGCAAAAGCCCAAGCGAATCAACCAGTTCCAGTACACGGAAATTATCCGTGTAGGTCAAAAGAGAAGGATGTTCCGAGGCGTGAGCCAGTACGAGGTATTGAACCACAAACTCGATATCGGCAACACCACCATCGTCCTGCTTGAGATGCATTTTGTCGCGATCGGCGTTACCCAGTGCATCGCGCATGCGTTTACGCATCGCCGATACCGCCTCTTTCAGCTCATCTGCCGAACGAGCCTGACCCAACACACTGTGGCGAACTTGATCAAAACGGGCGCGTAGATCGACGCTCGCCAACACGACCCTCGCCCGCATCAATGCTTGATGTTCCCATGTCCAGGCATCACCGTGCTGGTAGCCTTCGAATGTCTCGATGGAGGTAACGAGCATGCCTGAACTGCCATTAGGGCGGAGCCGAAGATCAATATCGTAAAGAATGCCAGCGGGCGTTGAGGTGATCATGAAATGCACAAACTTCTGCGCAAGCTTGACGTAAAACAAACTGTTTTCTATCGGGTTGTCGCCTGCGGTAACTTGTTTGTCACCACGACTCGAATGCACAAACACCAAATCAAGGTCAGAACCGAATCCCAGTTCGATACCGCCGAGTTTTCCGTAGGCAATAACGCCAACTTCGGTAGTAACCGTCTCGCCATCAACAACACAGAATGGCCTTCCATGCCGTTCCACGAGTGGCTTCTCGACCAACATCAGCACCGCCTCAATCAGCGACTCACCTAGCCAGGTCAGTTGGTCACTGACTTTCATCAAAGGTAGCTCGCCAGTCAGTTCTGCAATAGCAAGACGAAATTCTCGTGCCTGGCGATACTGACGCAATATATCCATTTGTACATCAAGATCATCGTCAGTCAATCGCTCAGCGACGGCCATGGTGTCATCACGAACCTGTTGTTGCTCCGGCCAATTCTCTATCGGACCATGAATAAGCACTTCATCAAGTACGATGGGCTGCCGAGTGACGAAATTTGCCAACCAGCGGCTTTCGCCGAAGAGTTTGACGAGTAATTCCAATGCCGATGGTTTGTCTATCAAGGCTTGCAGGTATCCACCGCGCCCTGCCACCGCACGTACGAACTTCAAACAACGTGTCAGGGTTTCACTTGCATCTGCTTGATTAGCAGTCGCCTGCAACAAACGAGGTACGATTTCATCAACTCTTTCTTGCCCGCGTGCGGTTAGTCGCTGGTAATAGGCACCGCGGCAAACGCTCGCCACAGCGTCAAGCAATTCCTCTTTGGCTTCGATGCCATAGGCCGCAAGTGCTCCGACATAGTCATCTTGCTCAAGTTCGTGACTACTAAGTACGGCCCAGCTTTCGCGGGCAGCTTCATCAACCTGTGTAGCTTCGTTATTTGAGGATTCAGTTGATGATGACCATTCGGAATCATCTCTGAACAACGCATTGAATTGTTGATCTACACATGACTGATGCCTGCCTAGATCAGCGCGGAACGTTTCCCAATCAGCGTAATCCATCAAACATAATAAACGCAGCTTGTCATCATCATCAGTCGGGAGGCTGTGTAATTGTTCGTCACGCATAAGCTGTACAGCATTTTCAGCACGTCTGAGAAAATCATAAGCGCTATGTAAAGCATCTATTTCTTCTCGGGGCATCAGCCCCTGATCTGCAACCTCATTAAGTACTTTGCGAATTGAGCGCATACGCAGCCTTGCGTCTCGCCCACCGCGTATCAATTGAAAGGCTTGACCGATAAATTCGATTTCGCGTATGCCCCCTGCACCCAATTTCAGGTTATCGATCATCTGTTTTTGACGCAGTGACAAGGCTATCTTGCGTTTAAGTTCGCGCAGAGACACTATTGCGCTGTAATCAAGGTAGCGCCGATACACAAACGGGGTAATCAGCGCTTGAAGTTCATCGAGACTCGAATTGTCCCCGGTAATAGCGCGGGCCTTTATCATGGCGTAACGCTCCCAGTCACGCCCCTGGGTCAGGTAGTAGTTCTCGAGCCCATCAAAATTGATCACCAACGGGCCGCTTTCGCCAAAAGGTCTTAGTCTCGTATCGACGCGATAGGCAAAACCATCGGCGGTTGGAGAATTCAACAACTTTGTTAATTGCCGAGTCACTCGTGTGAAGAAATCACCATTATCGATTTTTTTTCGACCATCGCTAGTACCCGAAGATGGATATACACAGATCAAATCAACATCTGAAGACACGTTTAGCTCATACCCACCGAGCTTACCCATACCCAGAACAATCAAACGCTGTCGAACGCCGTCCTGATTGCGTGGTTCGCCATAACGCGATGTGCAAAAAGCATCAGCCCAGGCCTCTGCACACCGGATACAGGCATCGGCGCATAGAGATAGTTGCATCATGGTTTCATCAAGTGATGCAATACCAGTCATGTCGCGGATCAGTATGCGTAGCATCTGTTTGTGACGAAATCGTCGGAGCGATTGCATCTGCAGTGGCTCTATGGCCGCATGGCTTTCATCTACTAAAGCAGCCTCGCTGTGCAGCTGCTTATATGCGCTCGACAGCTCGCTTTCCAGATCAGCCAAAGAAGGTGTTTGCGCTGACACATCAAAAACATCTTCGCGCAGCAGTTCGGCGAAAGCATCGGGATATTGTCGACAAGTTCGTGCGATATACGGACTCAACGCACAAACCGTGTCGAGCTGTTGTGTAACTACTGGATGCGCCTTGAGTTCCCCAAGTGCTGAGGTAATTTCCGCAACAGCCGAAACGACCGTCGCCGATGTTTTCAAGCCCTGAGGGCAGGTTAAAATCGCCACTCGATCGTTCCCAAACAAAACACATGTTTAATGTGAGGACTTTAGCATGGGCAAGACTCGTCAATCGGGTAGAATTGCCTGATGTCAAACCAGCTTGAACTCAACGAGATCTCAGTCGAGATAGATGGTCATCAGATCATCAACGATGTCTCGTTTGCGCTCAAACCTGGTGATATTGGTTGCTTGCTAGGACCAAGTGGTTGCGGGAAAACCACACTACTTCGCGCAATAGGCGGTTTTCAGAATCCGACTGCTGGGGAAATCCACATAGCGGATAAGACAGTCGCAACGGCCTCCGCACAAGCAACACCTGAAGAACGTCGCATCGGCATGGTTTTTCAAGACCTCGCCCTGTTCCCCCATATGACGGTTCGCAAGAACGTAGCGTTTGGTATGCGTGGTTTCAAACGCCAAGAAATTGATACTCGAGTTGACGAACTGCTCGAACTCGTTGCCATGCAACCTTATGGCGACAGTTACCCACATCAACTATCAGGTGGTCAGCAGCAGCGCGTTGCGCTGATTCGAGCCATGGCACCTCGCCCACCGGTACTACTGTTGGACGAACCATTCAGCAGTCAGGATACTGAGCGGCGTGTACAACTTGCACATGAGGTAAGAGAGATTCTCAAGCGCGACAAGATTACAGCCATTCTTGTCACTCACGATCAGTTCGAGGCGTTTGCGATAGCCGATCATATTGGCGTGATGTCGGAAGGTCGCTTACGCCAATGGGATAATGCCTACAATCTTTATCACACACCAGCGGACCGATTTGTAGCTGACTTTATTGGTGAAGGCGTGTTTCTTTGCGGCAATACACTCGAAAACAATGTTATTCAAACTGAGCTTGGCATTATCCATGGAGAGCTCTCAGAGTCGCTACCACCTGGTACATTGATCGAATTGTTGGTCAGACCCGATGACATCATTCATGATGATGCCAGCCCAAACAAGGCAACCGTTATTGCCAGAGATTTTCGTGGCGCTGATCACCTATACACCTTGCGCATGCCCGGCAACACTCGTTTATTATGCCTCGCGCCGTCGCACCACAATCATCATGTAGGCGAGGAATTTGGTCTGCGTTTACAGCTTGATCACCTGGTTATCTTTGATCGAGAGTTCGAGGAATTTGAAAGCGTCTAGTCTGCGAAGAGCATTAAATCAATACCCAAGACTTGAATCCCCAACTCTAATGTTCTGACCCTACCCTTTAGGATTCGCACCAAGCTGATCTAACTTGGCTCGGCCACGACACCACGCTCAAGTCTGAGCCCTTGCTCAGATCAAAAAACAAAATCACCATGAGAAATGGCCGCAGATTCAGGCATTTGGCTCGCTATACGCCATTGTAAACTTCTCACAAAACACCGGACAAGCTGATACCCGATAGTAAGCATCAAGGCGAAGCATTACCGCTAAGCCAAACCTATTACAACAGATGTTTATCAGTCATTGAGGAAAGAAATTATGAATATCTCAGTTAATTCAGCTATCGCTTCAATCGCCTATACCTCTTATGCCGGCAGCACAGCAACTGCTCCTAACATACCCACCCGAAGCCTTTCGAGCACGGTTCAGTCCACCCTCGGTGGATCGGGCCAAGTAAAGGTGTCACTTGAAGATGGTATCGCTACTCTTGTCGGATATGTTTATGACCCTTACATCGGTGACGAAATAAAACTCGCAGTCATGAACTACCCGGGCGTAGACCACGTCGTTGACCGAATCGTTAGCACATAGTTTCGCCTGAGCAGTCAGTTGCACATATCAACAGTGTGCGACTGGCTGCAACGAATTAGCGTGATCACAAACTACTAATAGTAAGACGGCCAAAATAAAATCTACCGTATTGCGCTTACAGTGTTATATCAACTGCTTTCACCAACCGTTGAACAGCGTCCTCTAACTCGTCATCAGTGGCAATGAACGGTGGGGCCAGCAAAATGTGGTCACCAATTTTTCCATCCCTTGTTCCAGGCATCGGATAACACACAAGGCCTTGTTCGAAAGCTGCCTTCTTTAACTTGGCCGCAAGCTTTTCCTTAGCGTCAAACGGCGCTTTGGTTTGTCTGTTTGATACGAACTCCAGTCCCCAGAAAAATCCACGACCGCGTATATCCCCCACATGGGGATGTTGTCCAAAATGAGCTTGCAACCGCGACTGGAGAAACTCAGCCCGGTGTTTCACCTGCCCAATAAGATCATTCTCCAGCAATTCATCGAGCACAGCCTTGGCTGCCGCAGCAGCTATTGGATGACCAAGATAAGTGTGTCCATGTTGGAAGAAACCTGAACCCGATGCAACGGCGTCATAAATTGAAGACGTGCACAGCATCGCACCAATAGGCTGATAACCCGCACCAAGACCTTTTGCAATGCAGACAATATCCGGGTTGATTCCATCAGCTTCGCAGGCAAACAAATGTCCGGTTCGGCCCATGCCACACATGACTTCATCAAGAATAAGCAGTACACCATAGCGATCACAGATATCTCTTACCTGGGCAAAATATCCATCTACAGCTGTAACAGCACCAAGTGTTGCACCGACAACCGGTTCAGCGAGAAACGCCATCACCGATTCCGGGCCCAGGCGAAGAATTTCATCCTCCAGTTCTTGAGCCACACGCTGACCATAGTTCGCAAGCGACTCACCCTCTTGACGCTCCGCGTATTCATAACAGGGTGCTATATGACTGACATCAAACAATAAAGGCGCGAACTGCTCACGCCGCCATGCGTTGCCACCAACTGCAAGTGCTCCAAGTGTATTACCGTGATAGCTCTGCCGGCGCGCAATCAGATGTTGACGCTGTGGTTCACCGCGTTCCACAAAGTACTGACGAGCAAGCTTAAGTGCACTCTCAACAGCTTCCGAACCACCTGAGACAAAGTAAACGCGATCAAGATCTCCTGGTGCATTTTCAACCAGTAAATCAGCCAATCGTTCGGCTGGCTCAGAGCTGAAAAAACCAGTGTGCGCAAACGCCAGCTGTTCAACTTGAGATTTTATTGCATCGCGTACCCGTTGATTAGAATGACCCAAACAGGAAACTGCCGCACCACCAGAGCCGTCAAAGTAGCGTTTACCTTTGTCATCAATCAAATAGCATCCATCACCACCGACCGCTGTGGGAAATTCTGTATGACAGTGTCGCGGAAATACATGTGACATAAGCGCTAGAACTCCTATCCAAA
>CAZQOI010000066.1:13517-16184 GCA_964594905.1 uncultured Granulosicoccaceae bacterium | reverse complement strand
CAGAGTTTCTATGGTCAATCAATGCTGCGAGGGAAGTTGATTTTCCTGATCCCGTTCCACCAACAAAAAGAACAAGACCATTTTTAGCAGTGATGACATCTTTCAGGATTTCAGGTAAACCCAGCTTATCCAGATTAGGAATTTCAGTCTGAATGTTTCTAGCAACAATTGAAACTTCATTGCGTTGCTTGAATATATTGATGCGGAATCGACCAACGCCAGCTGGCGCGATAGCAAGATTCATTTCGAGTTCGCGTTCGAATTCCTCTTGCTGCTCTTCGTTCATCAAAGAGTTGGCAATGGCAGCAACTTCACCGCGCTCATAGACTTTGTCGGTGAATTTTACAAGATCGCCAGAGACCTTTGCTGAAGGTGCAGCACCTGTTGCCAGGTAAAGATCTGAACCGTCGTTTTCGACAAGGCGTTTGAGTAGATCGTTGATTTCCATTTGTCTCTGATTCCAGCCAGCATTAGAGATATGAAAGATATCGGCTGAAATCAGAACTTGTTGAGTGATCGGGACCGATTTTTGATTTCGGTCTCGATCACCAATCCAAGGTGGCTATTTAGCGTGCCAGTAAACTCTCAGTAGGTTCTTGTTGATCACGTCAACTGTCTCTATACCCACCACGACCTTGACATTACCCTCAGTACCTCCCAAAAGAGCATTCGTATCTGGATCGGGCTGTGGAAAAATGATTTGTGGTGCGGGTGGAATCCCATTGGTCTTCAGTGCTTTCTTGCGATCAGCTGCTACCAGAGTGCCGGTATTTTCTGAGCCATCAGCAAAGAACCTGATTGGCTTGCCTGTTTCAAGATCCATGATGTACAAGCTGCCTTGAGATACAAACGCGCATGGGTCGGCTGATGCTGCCGCATCGACCTGAAAAGTTGTCGCTAGTATTTTTCCTTCAAACGTTACAACGTTTGAAAGTGATTTCTCACCTGCATCAAGCGCGACTTTCCAGCCGTCAGCACTTGCCAGTGCGTTTCGTGCGGTTTGCGAAACAGTGGCATCAAGAGACGCAATATTGTTATTGGTCGTATCATATAAATTCGAACTTAGAATTGTATTAGATGTGTTCGCAGGTGGGCCTTGATCAACATCGAGATCTCTAAGCATATAGAAATTGTTGACCTGTCCCTCTAGCAAAGGATTGGTTCTGTTGCCAGTGCCTACCGTTATTGAGAGAAAGTTCGCAGGGCTAGCCTGATTGTAAGCAACACTAGGTGGATAGAAAATTGGCTGATGATCGTTATCGTCAAGATTGGCGAATCGTTTCACTGATGGCGTGTTGTTGATATTGTCGAAGTCGACACGCCAGATTTGACCACCAAAGTCGCCCACGTAAATTCGATCAGCCCGGCCATCCATATCAGAATCGATAATGGTCAGGTCTGAAGGTATTGCATATTGAAGGTTTGAGTCGTTGCTACTGTCAGCCTTCCACACCCGTGAACCAGTTCGGTCAACCATGTAAATGGCAGCACCTTTAGATGCAACCGGGGATGTTTCAGGGTCCAAAGTCGCCGCATCGTAACCACCACCAAATGCCAGAACGTCAGTGTCTACACCGTTCTTATTGACCGTGATAAGTGACATACGTGACCAAGTCTCGCCAAGATCGGCAAAGTCGGCTTGACTGCCATTGATCTCCCACTTTAGTGTTGGGCTACTCGGATCGGTAACATCCATTGCATAGTAAGAATCACCACCACGGCGCATACCGAATACCAGTAAAACTTCCTCGCTATTATTGACGATCCCATCGTTATTGGTATCGTCGTGCCATGGTGTTATTTGTCCATCGAGACCATAAATATGACCATCAGCTGGATCATTGGCCACCATTCTGGATACGTTCGCCAACAATCTCTTTGGCATGAACGCGAAGAGTTCTTCTCCGCCGGTGGTGTCGTCTGGGTCAGCAGCGTTTGGCTTGGTTGCATCGATTGCATGCAGCAAGCCTTGATTGGTCATAACATAAACCACTCGCTGTGTTGGGTAGTCGATAGTGACGGCCTTGCTGTGTAACGGCGCACCCATTGGGATTGTGTGAATCCAATCGGCGTACTCATCTCTGGATGCTGATCCTGCGGGGAGTCCGAGAAGTACATCCGTTATATTTGCATTGCCGGAATCAAGTTCGTAGTCAGCACTGCTCGACAAATCAACACCTGTGGCAGGGATTGTATTGCCCGTGTAGGTGTAGATGTTTCGTGTTCCGCTGAGTAATTGTTCGTTAGCACCACCAGATGTGACTTCATCACCATCCGCGATATCCGACCAGAAACTTTGGGCTGTATCCGCGAAGCGCAGTATGCCGTCAGTGCCCACAGCAGTTGCTGCTGCGTTGTTGAGGTCCTGTAAACCAGATTGATTCAGATAGTACCCTTTCAGATTACCTTCCCAGTGACGGTCTGCACTCGGTTTAAACAGGCTGAAGTAGGTTCTATTGTCATGTGAAAAATTGGCTTTGCTGATATCCAGAGATAACTCGGTGAAACTCTCAGAACCTCCGAGAACTTCAAAAATAATTTCATCAAGTGCGGTAGTGAGATCTGAAGGTTTTTCAGCATTGAAGAATCTGCCATCACCTTCGAGGGCTAGCCTTTCCAGATAGTCCTGACCATAGTCTCCAACATCGAATCCCACCGTGTACGTTT
>CAZQOI010000066.1:0-13417 GCA_964594905.1 uncultured Granulosicoccaceae bacterium | reverse complement strand
CTTTCCAGATAGTCCTGACCATAGTCTCCAACATCGAATCCCACCGTGTACGTTTGTACAAAGCTGTCGGTGATTGAATCAACCTGTGGTGTCGTGGCTAGCTTCTTGACTATTTCTGGTCCACAGTTACCGTCCTGTTGATCACTGGCAGCGGTTGAGAAAATTGTTGAGCTGAGATCCTCACAACTAGAATGTGGCTTACCTGCCATTGCATCCAGTGATGGCCCAGTATTGCGAGTTGTTGGGCGGCCATCAGAAATCAGAACAATTGCATTGGCTTGGCATTCATTTGCAATAGGAGAGTTGTAGCTTGGTTGAATCCAAGCATCTTCGTGTTCGTATTTGCAATTTAGCAGTGCATCTCTTGCACCAAAGCTTCCACCTTCATTTGAACCAGCGTTTCTAGGCCCGCTGTAATCACAATCGTAATAGATCCGCGATGCTTGTAAACAGGAGCTGTTTGGGTCTGCGCCTGTCAAATCAAAGACGTCGTCACCGTCCGTGTTCTCGGCATTCCCGCTGTCTATGTTGCGAATTTGGCAATAGCTATAATATCCTGGGAGTGACGCACCTACTTTGAAAGCATCACGTGGCGTATAGCTAGCTGGGTTCGATGCTCTTGAATCACCGCCCACATAGCGGTTTGCGACATCGTCCCAGACGTCGGGTCGATGACGATTTACATAAAATACATCGTTATCGTCGTGAGTAACAGCCGAACCTGAGAAGTACTGAGCGGCTTCAACTAATGCATCTACTGTGGCAGTTGAACTACCTTCATTCTCTGACAAGATCATATCGAGCATGATGTCGCGAGATGAAAAAGTTCCGGTTATGGCCGGATCTACATCACTTGCGTCGCCGTCGAGTGGGCTAATTGGCCATTTGATACCAGAAGGATCACTTGAATACATCGAACCGAGTCCAACATTGAGGCGATTGTAGTTCGCCTCCATGACGTCCGTCATCGCTTCTTTCAAGATATTGATTTTTGTATCGCTTGTACCATCAGCCTTGGTGATTGAATCACCCATACTGCCAGAGTAATCGAGTACGAATAGGAGATTAGGTCTTTGCTGAGATGAAATCTGCGACGTATAAACGTCAATATCATCTGCGAGAACCGGCGCGCTAAACAACGTGGCCGAGACAGCAGCGGCACATAGGGCCTGGCAAGTCGGACGTGTCTTGAGTAGTTTCACCACTATTTCTCCTTGTCATTCCACATGAGCCACGGGTATCGTCCAGCTGGGAGCAAAGCCCAGCGGGAAAAGTAGTGGTCTACTCGCGTAGGCGGCCACTCTGCTAACCGTCTTGAATTGAATTATTGGCTCTTTGAGTCGGGCCTGACAGTTTTGTGAATCAGTCGATTTATCTGAGAATTAATTGATAGACGTCAAACCTTTTTGTAAAGGCTTGATTTAAGAGAGCGTTGACGTCAACACACCGCACGAGATGAAAAGTGGTCGCAGGCAGTTTAAGCTGCCCGCGCTATGAGTTGAGTCAGTATACTCATCGACCTCAATCATAAGCTCGCGTTTTGTGTCCGCTCTATCCCTACAAATTTTGACCATATTGGCGCCTGGAATCATTCTGGCGTCGATCGGTCTTGTCTGGTTTCATCGCGGTCCGGTTTTTCCAGTGGACTTCGTGACGACACTGGTTCTCAACGTGGGTATGCCCCCATTGCTATTTCACACCCTGGCTAGCTCCAGTGTGTCGATAGCTGAGCTTGGTGTTATGGCGATGGCGACTCTGGCATTGCATATAGTGTTCACCGTCGTATCTATTGTCTCACTTAAACTGGCGGGCAAAGATTGGCGTCTGTGTATCGCGCTTGTGGTAGGAAACACAGGAAATCTTGGTTTACCGGTATGCCTGTTGGCGTATGGGGAAGAGGGTCTCGCTTATGCGATGACATACTTTGCTGTGCAGTGTGTCTTGTTGTTCAGTTTTGGTGATGCCATTTATTCAGGTAGTGCCAGTATCAAACGTTTGCTGAAATCACCAATCTTGCATGCTATCTGGATTGGCGTATTGGTTCGTGCGACTGAATGGACTCCTCCAGCCTTTGTTATGGAAACGACTCAGCTGCTCGGTCAGCTCGTTATCCCGGTTATGCTAATTACTCTAGGTGTGAGTCTGGCTGGAATGCGAGCATCACAACTTCCATCAAACCTCTTTTGGTCAGCCGTGCGCACCGGCTTGGCCGCATTGGTTGGTTTTGGTATTGCTGAACTATTTCAGTTAGAAGGCGTTGCTCGCGGCGTATTGATCATAGAAACGATCGTACCGGTCGCGGTGTTCAACTATCTGTTGGCAGTTCGGCACGGACGCGACAGCAGTGAAGTCTCCGGCATGATCCTCGTCACGCATGTCGCCTCACTTGCCTATCTGCCAATCGTTCTCGCTATTCTGCTTAGCTGATTCCTGCGAGCATTAGTATTCGATTCTTACGCGTTATAGCTGGAGCTTGATACACCGCCTCCACTGCCTATCCAGTCGGTGTGATGCCAACTGCCATCGCCACCGAGTTTTTGGTACGTGTGCGCGCCAAAATAGTCGCGTTGCGCTTGTAGTAAATTTGCCGGTAAACGATCGGTACGATATCCATCGTAGAATGCCAATGCCGAACTCATCGCAGGTGTTGGAATGCCAACGCTAACAGCTGCCGCTACTAGTTTACGCCAGTCACTTTGTGACTCATGTATACGGTCCCTGAAGTAGTCATCAATCAGGAGGTTTGCGAGTTCTGGTTGCTTGTCGAATGCGGCTTTGATGTCATCGAGAAACGCAGATCGAATGATGCAGCCACCTCGCCACATTTGCGCGATTGCGCCGTATTGCAACTGCCAGCCGTATTCCTCGGCAGCAGCACGCATCAGCATATAACCTTGAGTGTAAGACACGATCTTCGCTGCAAACAGTGCGTGTCCCAGAGTTTCAATCCAGCTGTCCGTGTCAGTTAGCTTTGTATCATCAGGGCCTTTCAAGATATTGGCTGCAACGACTCTCTCGTCTTTTAGTGCTGACAGCGCTCTTGCAAATACTGCTTCGCCGATCAGTGTTAACGGAATGCCAAGTTCAAGTGCGTTGATACCGGTCCACTTTCCCGTGCCTTTTTGACCTGCCTTGTCCAATATTGTGTCAACAACATACCCCTTGCCATCGGGTGTTTTGAAGTCAAGAATATCGGCGCTGATCTCGATGAGATAACTGTCGAGTTTGCCACGGTTCCAGTCGGCAAACGTTTTTTGCATGGCAGCGTTGTCCATTCCCAATGCAGCTGACATGAAATGATATGCCTCACAAATTAGCTGCATGTCTCCGTACTCGATGCCGTTGTGCACCATTTTTACAAAGTGCCCAGCGCCACCATCGCCAACCCAATCGCAGCAGGGTTCACCCTTATCAGTTTTTGCTGCTATCTCTTGAAAAATGGGTTTGATCAGTGGCCAGGCATCTTTGTGTCCACCGGGCATTAATGAAGGACCGTGACGTGCACCTTCTTCGCCACCGGAAACGCCACTGCCAACATAAAGAATGCCTTTTTGTTTTAACGTTGAAGCACGACGTTCGGTATCTGGAAAATTTGAATTACCACCATCGATGATTACGTCTCCTTTGTCGATTAGCGGTAAAAGACTGTCAATAACAGCATCAACAGCGCCGCCTGCCTTCACCATCAGCATTATCTTACGTGGCTTGCTGAGAGATTCGACCATCTCTTCTAATGTTTCTGCACCGCTGATAAGGGTATTTGCAGCACGCTCTGCAAGAAATTCTTCTGTCTTGCTGTAGGTTCGGTTGTAGGCAGTAACCCGAAAGCCGTGATCGTTCATGTTGAGTATCAGGTTCTGGCCCATGACGGCCAGTCCGATTACGGCGATATCGCTTATTTGTGCTTGACTCATGATTTCAACTTATTTGAGTGATCAGTGATTTGCCGGCAAAGTGTGCTTCTAGATTGTCGAGCACCAGTTGCCCCATGGCCGCTCGTGTTTCCCAGGTGCCACTGGCATTGTGCGGTTGTAGTACAACATTGGATAGTGTGAAAAGTGCTTCGGGAATTCTCGGTTCATCCTCAAAAACATCAAGGCCGGCGCCTTTGATCTTGTTGTTGACAAGAAAATCCACTAGTACTGGCTCATCAACCAGGCTGCCGCGAGAAACATTAATCAGATAACCGTCGGCACCCAAGGCGTTTAGTACCGCTTCGTTAACAGCCTTGATAGCGTCGCTTGAAGCTGATGCTGTGACGAAAAGAAAATCACAGTCACGAGCAAGCTCTGTAACGGTTGCCTTGTAGTCGTAAGATACATCTGTTCTTTTACTGCGATTGCAATAACTGATAGACATATCAAACCCTTCAAGCCGTTTGGCTAATGCATTGCCTATACTGCCTAGACCGAAAATACCTGCGCGTTTTCCCATCATGCGAGTGGTTAGGGGCATAGCGCCTTCGGTTGGCCACAGACCGGATCTGGCGTACTGGTCTCCGGTGACTAGTTGTCTGCAGGTAGCCAAGGCCAGTGCTATTGCCAGATCAGCTACGTCATCACTTAAAACATCAGGTGTATTGGTGACGGGAATGTTGTGCTTTGCGCAGTAGTCGCGATCAACGGCATCTACACCAACACCGAATACAGCAACGATTTGTCGGTTTGGTAAAGCCTCGAGAATATCAGCTGATACTCCGCTTCCCCCATCTGTCACGACGCCAACACAATCTGAGCTAATTCTATTTAGTAATTCTGTTTTATCCTTCGCTTCCCAATAACGATGAACTGTATAGGTGGTTTCCAAAGTTTCCATGACCGATGGAAGTAAGGGACCGATAAGAAGTAGGTGTTGGCTCATCGTCAGTTGTGTTGTCCGTTTTTCTATTAGCGTTTGATTGAAATGAAGTTATCGAGGCTATTCAGTGCGGCTGCAGCGTTTGCAGCTATGGCATCAGGTAAGGGCTCAATGTTGATGGTCACCACGTTTGCCTCTTGCCGAGGATCTTCAAGCGTATCGAATTGACTGTCGAGTAAGGTTTCTGGCATGAAGTGTCCAGTGCGCTTGTGCATACGAGAGCTGATCAGTTCTCGTGATCCGTCTAAAAAAACATAAAAGACGCTACCTGCCTGATTCAGAATATCCCTGTATTGTTGCTTGAGTGCCGAGCAGGCAATGACATACGTCTGATAGTGTTGAGATTGCTCAATGGCATGGTCCCGAAGTGCTTCGAGCCATGGAAGCCGATCACTATCGGTTAGTGGTATGCCTTGGGACATTTTTTCAATATTGCTGGCCGGGTGAAGATCATCTCCGTCGTAAAAACCAGCGTTGAGACATTTTGCTAGATGTTCGGCTATTGTGGACTTGCCACAACCGGCAACGCCCATGACGATAACTAGCTGCGACTGGGTGTTCATGAATGTTAATGTTAACACACGCCATAAACAGGATCTTTTAGAAATAGATGAGCTTTTTCGGTGAATTGGAGGGTTGCGGATTCGAAGTTCTCGATGAGGAATTTGCAGCTTGTTTTCCGGGTCATGGACGAATCGAACGCTTATGGACTGGAGCGAGGTGGGCTGAAGGTCCCGCTTGGTTTGCTGCTGGTCGCTACCTTTTGTGGAGTGATATTCCGAATAATCGGATGTTGCGTTGGGATGAGACCAACGGACAGGTATCGACGTTTCGCGCCCCGAGTAACAACAGTAACGGCAATACCGTTGATGCAACTGGGAGGCTCGTAAGTTGCGAGCATTTGACTCGCCGTGTCACACGCACCGACTACGATGGGTCCGTTGTGGTTCTAGCTGATCGTTTTGATGGCAAGCGCTTTAATTCACCCAACGATGTTGTGGTGAAGCGTGATGGTTCTATCTGGTTCACCGATCCAAGCTACGGCATCGACAGTGACTACGAGGGTGACAAGGCGGATGCCGAGCTGCCGTGTCAGGTTTACAGGATTGATCCAACTGGGCGAATCACGGTTGTTGCAGATGACTTTGTAATGCCAAATGGTCTGGCCTTTTCTCCAGATGAGAAATACCTGTATATCGCAGACTCTGGAAGAACCCAAAATCCAACACCCATCAGGCGTTTCGAACTTGATAATGATGGCAGTTCACTGGAGCGAGGGGAGATATTTGCTGAATGCACAGCTGGAGTTTTTGATGGATTCCGTTGCGATACAAATGGGCGCATCTGGACAAGTGCCGCCGATGGTGTGCATTGCTACAATCCCTCTGGGAATCTAATAGGCAAGTTGCGCATTCCTGAGCTTGTCGCCAATGTTACCTTCGGTGGCCCCAAACGGAATCGCTTGTTTATATGCGGTACAACGTCAATCTATTCGGTTTATTTAAAGGTGAATGGGTGCACGCCTGGTTAAAGGCCAACAACATTTCAGCCATATTGGTCTACTGTAAGATGCAGCGAAGTAAGACGGGGTAAGAGTGATGGAACAAAAGCTCGTCAATCGAGGCGTTTTACTATTAGTGCTGATAGCGATTTCGGCGCTCTTCTTTTCGGTTGTCAAACCCTTTATTCAGCCGGTATTTATCGCGGCATTGTTTGCCGCATTATTTACGCCCCTTTACCGAAAATTCCTCAAGGGTGTTGGAAAACGTCGCAGTTTGGCCTCTGGCCTGACCATCATCACGATCCTGCTTTTTGTTGTTGTACCTGTTGGTTTTATTTTCGCAACGTTTGTGTCGCAGGCATCAGACATTGCCAACACGGCGGCTCCCTGGATTCGTCAACAGCTCGCAACTCCCGGGCAGATCACGGCGATGATGGAGGGTTTGCCGTTTTATCACATCATCGAACCTTACCGTGAAATCGTTCTGACGCGTTTTGGTGAGCTCGTAAATTACCTCAGTGGCCTGCTACTGGGTTTGTTCCAGTCGGCAACCGTGGGTACTTTCAAATCCCTGCTTACTAGTTTGATAGTGCTTTATACAATGTTCTTCTTTCTTGTCGATGGCGATCGGCTTCTTTATTACCTCTTGTATTACTTGCCACTTAACGATGAAGATGAAAAGAAACTCCTCAGCCGATTTACGTCTGTAACAAGGGCAACATTGAAGGGCACCGCTGTTATCGGTTTTCTGCAGGGGGGGCTTGCTGGCATGGCGCTATGGCTTGCAGGTATTCCAAGCGCATTGTTCTGGGCAATCTGCATGATGTTGTTTTCGGTAGTGCCCGGCATTGGTACCGCCATTGTCTGGGTACCTGCTGTCATTTACCTTGTTGTAGGCGGTCAATATATTACGGCTTTGCTGGTTGGGCTTTTTTGCGCAATTGTTGTAGGAACTGTCGACAATGTTCTACGCCCTCGGCTTGTTGGTAACGACACTCAGATGCATGAGCTGATGATTTTTTTCAGCACGCTAGGTGGCCTTATCATGTTTGGATTTATGGGATTTGTTATTGGGCCGATTATCGCTGCGCTGTTTGTCACTGTATGGGAATTGTATGGCGACGAATTCAAGGACTGGTTGCCAACCACTGCCTACCGTCCCGCTCGTGATGACATCGAGCTGCCGCACCAACGTATGCAACGAGCAGTTGCAGCTGATGCCGATAGTCTATCGAAGGGTGATGGCGATACAGATTCGCCAAAGGATGCAGAATAGGTTTACCAGTTTCTTGGCAGTTTTCGCTGAATAGCGATGCGTCCATCTCTTACTTCAACGTACTCACCTTTAACGAGTTCTGCCATCACTTTCCCAACCATCTCTCGGGAAGCGCCAATCATATTGCCGAGTTCTTGATGTGAAAATTTCTTTGGCAGGATTAGATCATCCTTGTCATTTTCGGTGGCTAGCTCTTGAAGCTTGTCCGCCAGTCTTCGATACACATTATCAAGTGCAAGACTGCGGCTGCCTTCGGTTGCTTGCCGAAGGCGCTGGGTTAAAGACCTGATGATATTAATACCCATTTCAGGGCTTTCGCGCAAGCAATCGAGAAATGCAGATTTTCCAAACATCAATGCTGTGGATTTTTCCAATGTACTGACTGATGCAGAACGAGGTTCATCGTCGAGTAGTGCGATATCACCAATAACGGCTCCTGGCCCTTGTTGGTACAACACTAGCTCCTTCCCCTCATCGTCGCTGACATACACTTTGACTAATCCACTCTGAATCACATACATCGATTCGCCAACGTCTCCTTCTGTCATCAATACCGCATGTTTGCGAAAACTAAGCTCACGACACTGATTGGCCAGGATTTCCAATTGGTCTTCAGTCAGGTGGCTGAAAAGGTCGACTTTACGTAGAAGGTCAAGTGTGTTTGACATGGTCTTCGGCCATCCTTTGGGTGAGTACAGTGAATGTTGGCAACTCTGTAACTGTGGGTGAAGCACAGCTGGTCATTTTACCGGCTCTCGTGCGATTACAGTATCAATCGTAAACCAAATGTGACAATTTAGCTTTCTGCGGTACACTGATTCGGAGCCCTATTGCCTAGTTGGGCGCCCTATGCACAAAGCGAAGTGCTTTCGGTTATTTTTTGGGGGTTACAAGAACGATGGCTATGAACAAAGGCGCGCTTCTAGGGGTTGCCTTAGCTGGTCTTGGCGTCTGCACAGCCGCTAACGCTAATACTCTCGTTTATTGCTCGGAAGGTTCACCAGAGGGTTTTGATCCTGCCCTGTATACATCGGGTACCACCTTTGATGCTTCGTCGAAGCAAATCTATAACAAGCTTATTGAATTTGATCGTAGTACAACCTCCATAGTTCCGGCACTTGCTGAAAGTTATGAAGTCTCGGATGACGGATTGCAGTACACGTTTAAATTGCGCGCCGGCGTCAAGTTTCAATCTACTGATTACTTCAAACCGACACGCGACATGAATGCAAACGATGTCGTGTTCTCGTTTGATCGACAGCGTCTGCAAGACAATCCCTATAACCAAGTGTCTGGCGGTACCTGGGAATATTTTGGTGGCATGTCGATGCCTGATCTTATCGGGTCAATTGAGGCAATTGATGATCTGACTGTACGGTTTAATTTGAACCGACCTGAAGCGCCAATAATTGCCAATCTGGCGATGGATTTCGCCTCAATAGTTTCTGAAGAGTATGCAATGGCTATGCTTGAAGCTGGAACGCCTGAGATGGTCAACCAGCAGCCAATTGGAACAGGTCCTTTCAAGTTTGTCGCTTATGAGAAAGATGCTGTCATTCGCTATCAAGCACATGAAGACTATTGGGCCGGTCCGGCTAAAATCACTGATCTGGTTTTTGCTATAACACCTGATGCTTCTGTACGCTACCAGAAGTTAAAAGCTGGTGAATGTCATGTCATGGCTTATCCGAATCCCCAGGATCTAGAAGCGATGGCTGTTGATGCTGATATCAAGCTAATGCAGCAGGAAGGCTTGAATATTGGTTACCTTGCGTACAACACAACGGTTGCGCCTTTCGATAATGTGAATGTGCGTAAAGCATTGAATATGGCTATCGACAAACAGGCGATTCTGGATGTTGTTTTTCAAGGTTTGGGTACCGCTGCCAAGAACCCGATTCCTCCCACAATCTGGTCGTACAACAAAGCTACAGTTGACGACTCTTATGATCCTGAGACGGCGAAGGAAATGCTGCTGGCTGAAGGGGTGACCGATCTAAAGATGGAGATCTGGGCAATGCTGGTTCAACGTCCCTATAACCCCGATGCGGTGCGTATGGCAGAACTCATCCAGCAAGACTTTGCAAAAGTTGGTGTTGAAGTTGAAATCGTATCTTATGAGTGGGGTGAGTATCTGAAACTCTCTCGCGAAGTTGACCGTACAGGCGCTGTCTTAATGGGTTGGACCGGCGTCAATGGTGACCCGGATAACTTCCTCGATGTACTTCTTGGTTGCGAAGCGGTTGGTAATGGCAATCGGGCCATGTGGTGCTACCAGCCGTTTGATGATCTGGTCCAAGAGGCGAAGCTTGTATCGGATCAAGCTGCACGTGCTGATCTGTACAAACAAGCACAGACAATTTTCAAAGAGCAAGCGCCATGGGCGACCATTGCCCACTCGCTTGTGTACAAACCTGTTCGGAAAGAAGTGCAGGGATTCAAAATAGATCCGTTTGGTGGTCATATTTTTTACGGCGTCTCTGTAGACAACTAGATGGCGCGATCTTCGAACTCTGGCGATTTGTCATTTCGTCAGGGTGCATGAATGGGAATACTGATATGCCAAAAAATATGTCGATTGACTACGTAGAGCTGCCAGCTGCAGATTTTGCGGCCGTAGATGCATTTTACAGTCAGGTATTTGGTTGGACATTTGAAAGCTATGGCCCTGAGTACCATGCATTCAAGGACGGAAATCTTGATGGTGGCTTTTATAAATCCTCAACGGTTTCTGTTGCCGATGATGGCGCCGCACTGGTCATTTTTTATGCAAGCGATCTTGAAGCGGCAGAAGCTGCGATTATCGCAGCGGGTGGTTCCATCGTTAAACCAATCTTCTCTTTTCCCGGAGGGCGACGATTCCAGTTTACCGACCCACATGGAAATGAACTGGCGGTTTGGACCGATCAGGGATTGTCCTGAGTGCATACCACGATGACTTTCTTCATGCTGACTCCGTACACTTTCCAAACCTAGCGTATGGCACTACAAACCGAATACATTGATCAATCATTGATCGATCTTGAGCTCCGTGACAACGCCAGTATTCTTGATGTATTCCTGGAAAGTCAGGCGAAAGCACTGAGTGCGGTCAATGCTGCTAGTGCCGACATTGACAAAGCAGTAGTCGCGTCTGCAGAACGCTTGAGCGGTGATTCAAACGGTCGTTTGATTTTAGTGGGAGCTGGTGCGTCTGGTCGTCTTGCAGTGCAGGACGGGGCTGAACTGTGGCCAACATTTGGCTGGCCTCACGAGCGTTTACTACTTTGCATGGCTGGTGGGAACAAAGCCTTAACGCAAAGTATTGAAGGCGTAGAAGATGATGTTAATGCGGCAGCTCAAGAAGTGCTTAAGGCGGATTTGACGCCAAACGATGTGGTTTTAGCTATCGCTGCCAGTGGAGAATCACGATGGACTTGTGAATGGTTGCGTTGTGCAAAAGATGCTGGTGCGCTTGGGATTGGTTTTGCCAACAATGAGAATTCTCAATTGTTGTTGTTAGCCGAACATCCTGTGCACCTCGCCACCGGTGCTGAAGTACTTGCTGGTTCAACCCGAATGGCGGCAGGCACAGCACAAAAGATTGCTCTTAATCTGTTCAGTACAACCTTGATGATCAGGCTCAACCGAACCTATGGCAATCTGATGGTTGATATGGCTGCGGTTAACAATAAACTTGATGGTCGTCGTATTCACTTGCTGCGAGGAGTACTGCCAGAGATAAAGGACGATCAAGCTATAGATGCACTGCAAGCTGCAAAAGGCTGGGTAAAACTCGCTGCATTACTCGCCTTGGGAGATTCGGAATCTTCAGCGAGGGAAAGACTAGAAACACATCGCGGCTCATTGCGAGCCGCGATGCAATCACTTCAAACAGATACTGACGATTAACCCGCCATTCCACCAAGTGTTTCAAGCAATGGGCCGACAATTGGCTCAAGGATTGGACCAATGCCTGGCAATCCCATGACCTTGTCGACGATAGGCTGGAGGCTGCCCATGCCGCCTGACACGATAGACTGAAGTGGTCCTTTTGCCGCATCCGGAAGACGCGTCATTACATCATTCAGACCACCCAGTTTTCCTGATACTTCTTCGAGTGCAGGAATCGCGGCTGTAGCAGAGTCCGCATCGGTAATTCCAGAGAAGGTATCGGTGGCTGAACCAAACACATCATTGATTCCACCTGACAGCTCATCGAAATCAACGCCTGCAGGCATGGCAGCTTTTGCTTTTTCCAGCGCTTCTGCTGACAGGCCGCCAGCTGCGTCCGCTGCACCTGCGACTGCGTTGGTAGCCGAATCTGCCGCATTGCTTGCAGCATCTGTGGCCGTTGCTGCTGCGCCTTGCGCGGCATCGGTCACATCACCACCTTGATTGCCAAAGTACTTCAGGCCTAACCAGCCAAGAACTACCACGGCCGCTAGTGGCAATAGCCATTTCATGAAACCACCGCCTGAAGGTGCGTTGACTTCTGGCGTATTGATATTTGGCGTGTTGATCTCTGGAGTTGAGATTGCGCCCATTGGCTCAGCCGAAATGCTGTCAAGAAAACCTGACGATTCAAGTTGGCTCGAAAAGCCTTGTGGCATAGCTGCCGCGATGTTGTTCTGCTGATCACCAAGAAGGCTTGCAAGTCCGCCGGCATTCAAGCCTCCGTCGAAAACCTTTTTCTTGATAACACCGATGATGATCGGCGCAAGAATGCCCATCAAGGAGCTACTGCCTCTGGAGTTCAGCCCAGAAAATCCTGTCAGTGCACCTGCAAGCTTGCCCATCGCACCATTGCCGAGGAGTGAGCCGAGCAAAGATGAACCTTGGTTGATGACATTGGAGGAGTCATTGCCGCCGAGCAGTGCGCCCATATTGCCCAACATACCGTCGTCTTGTTTCTGTACTGCATTGAACAGTGCGCCCGCACCGCTGCTTGTGCCTGCTGATTTGGCAAGTCCACTTAACAGTCCTGGTAGCGCTCCACCCAGCGCACTGCTGGTTTGGGTGCTGTCTCCACCGACAAGACCACCGATCTGGCCCATCATTTGGTCACTGACCTGATCTTTAATTAAATCAACTATGTTGAATGACATCGAACATCTCCATAACAAAAAATGTAGGTTAATTGCCGCTAATCTGGTGTCCGCTAAAGGGCGGAGTATTTCAGAAGCAGCTGCTTTGTAGATTTATTTTGTGTGGCCTCATGCCAGTGCCCACAAGTGATCGCCTTGGCTATCAGTTGCAATGCTACGCGTTTAATAGGGGCAATAACAAAAAAAACAGGTGGCAAACTATTGTCGCGAGCTGTTTTTTATGGGTCAAATGGGTGTTGTTTCTTCATATTTGACACGCTGATAGCTTATCAAGTCGAATAGCATTTTTTCGAAAACTAGGCTTTTTTAAGTAGTTTTCGGTGAGTAACCGAGTGCCTTTGCGGCTGGACTTGACGAAGGTATAGTTGTGTGGATGAGAATATGTAAAGAAATGCAACGCTAGGGTCGTTGTGGACTCGTTCGACCGACGATGAAGACCGATTGTCTGCATTATAAAATTTTGTTACGGATTAAAACACAGGAATTAAACTGCTGTGTATGCGAGTTAGGGCAGTGCGCTAGTTATCGACTGCGATCAACAATGCAGCGCTGCGACCCTGTTATGCCTGCCGACTGTGCAAATAATAAGGAAATCGCTAAGGTCGACGCGCAAGCTGGCGCTGAACAGGGTAAACAGGTAAACAAACAGATTCTGATTGGCTCGCGACGGCAATCGAAGAAGATCATATGGAAACC
>CAZQOI010000065.1:0-16261 GCA_964594905.1 uncultured Granulosicoccaceae bacterium | reverse complement strand
GGCGATCGTGTTGGAGTCGTCGATGACAAGGGCAATGTTATCTGGCCAGATCGGCAGATGGTTTTGTATGCCCGCGATGTTCTCAGTCGAAACCCAGGCGCATCCATTATCTATGATGTCAAATGCTCCAAGGTTCTGCCAAAAGCCATTATCGACGCTGGTGGTAAACCCGATATGTGGAAAACCGGGCATTCTTTTATCAAAGCGCGCATCAAGGAAACTGGCGCCTTGCTTGGCGGCGAAATGAGCGGTCATATATTTTTCAAGGAACGCTGGTACGGATTCGATGATGCGCTGTATTCAGCAGCACGTTTACTGGAAATCCTCTCGCAGAGCGATCGTCCAGTGAGTGAAATTTTCGGCGAGATCCCAAACAGCATCAATACTCCCGAGCTGAACGTCACACTGGACACCGACGGTGCACAACACGCATTCATCGAGAAATTCGCCGCGAACTCAACATTTGACGGTGCAACACTGACGACCATCGATGGCGTACGCGCCGACTACCCCGATGGCTGGGGCTTGGTACGTGCCTCGAATACCACTCCTTCGCTGGTCATACGCTTCGAAGCTGATACCGATGAAGCATTGGCTCGCATTCAGGACAAATTTCGCAGTAACATGGCGGCAACCGATAGCAGCATTGAAATTCCGTTCTGATGGATGATTCCGACGGCGCCGCAACCAAGGCGCGCGTTCTAAACGAAGCGCTACCTTATCTACAGCGCTACACCGGCCAAACCGTTGTTATCAAGTACGGCGGTAACGCCATGACCGATGAACATCTGAAGCGTTCTTTTGCGCGGAACGTGGTCATGATGAAACAGGTTGGTATTAATCCTGTTGTTGTTCACGGTGGTGGTCCGCAGATTGGTGACATGCTTGATCGCCTGTCTATCACTAGTGAATTTATCGACGGCATGCGCGTCACTGACAAGACAACAATGGCGGTTGTCGAGATGGTACTGGGCGGTCAAGTCAACAAGGACATCGTCTCGCTGTTGAATCGTGAAGGTGGACGTGCTGTTGGTTTAACGGGAAAAGACTCTGATCTCATTAGCGCCAAGCCATTGATTCTACCGGGAAAACCCGATGCGTCGCTCGGCTATGTTGGCGAAGTAGAGTCAGTCAATACCGATATTCTCGATCGCTTGATGGGTGACGACTTCATTCCGGTTATCGCACCAATCGGCACTGATGCTGATGGCTCAAGCTACAACATCAACGCTGACTTGGTTGCCAGTGCAATTGCCATCGCATTGAAAGCATCAAGACTTCTGCTGCTAACCAATACACCGGGGATTCTCGACAAAGACGGAGAACTTCTGACGGGTCTTACCTCATCAGACATTCAAACCTTGATTGCCGATGGGACCCTATCAGGGGGCATGTTGCCCAAAGTCACCTGTTCGACGGATGCGGTTGCAAGTGGTGTCCGCAGCGTGGTCATCATCGATGGCCGAGTCGAGCACGCTGTACTGCTGGAACTATTTACCGATCAGGGCGCTGGCACCCTGATACATAATTGAATTATTGACGCTCAATTTTCAGTTCGCGGTAACGAATCAGATCATCATCGAATTTCAGAGCAACAACCGAACGCTCAGACGCTTTGGAATCAATCAGTGACCAGGCGTTCTCGATATTGCGCTGGATACTGCGCTGTTCCGCATACAAGGTTGACTGGGCTTCACCAGCACCTTTCGCTTTCTCTTGCATCTCAACACGCTTGTCAACAATAGCCAGGCGCTCAGAGAGAATACGGATACGATCGTCTAGACGACTGATCAAACCATCGATCATTCCAATACGGTCTTCTCTCGTTCTGAGTAGATCTTCTTCTGTTGTAAATGTTGCCAACAAGGCGCGGTCACGAATACGGGCTAATTCTTCTGCGCGTTCGCGCTTACGTTCTTCGCGACGCTCCTGACGACTCAGAACCTCTTGCAAGACAACACCTTGGTTGTTAAGGATGCTGTGGCCGCTTTCTTCTTTTGAATCCGGAGCTCTGTCCTGATAAGTGATCAGGCCACCATTTTCCCAGCGATAGACCGTCTCAGCATTTGCGACATTAGAAAAACCTAATGCGGCAACTGTCAGGGGCGCAGCGAGTACACCAGACAATAGTCGGGAAGAAATATTCGTATTGAATTTAAACTGGATGACTGACATTTCCAAAAAGCTCCAAAGCCGCCATCTATTGCGGCGAATTATGTGATGAGTCACTCAGTCCCGACCAAGCAATGCAATCGGAATCTTACTCTCTCCTTTCGTAGCGTCCTGAGTTCCCGGATTCTGAGTGCACTCCATCCAAACTGTGAAGCTGTACACTAGAGAAATGCGCATCATTACAGCCAACCTGAACGGGGTACGTTCGGCAGCGTCAAAGGGCTTTTTTACGTGGCTCTCACGCCAGAAAGCCGATGTTGTTTGTATCCAGGAAACAAAGGCTCAATTAGCTCAATTGAGTGACCCCGTATTTCATCCACGCCGCCACCATTGCTACTACCACGACGCGGTCAAAAAAGGCTATAGCGGCACGGCGCTTTACTCTCGTCATCAGCCGGATAAAGTCATTACCGGTCTCGGTATAGATTGGATTGACGACGAGGGGCGCTACCTTGAAGCGCGGTATGGCAAGTTATCGATTATCTCGCTCTACATGCCTTCCGGTAGCAGCGGCGAGATTCGTCAGGCTTTCAAGATTCGCATGATGGACGCGTTTCTACCGCATCTTAAAAAGTTGAAAGCATCAGGCCGAACAGTTGTGGTCTGTGGTGACTGGAATATCGCTCACACCGAAGCGGATATTCGCAACTGGCGTGGCAACCGAAAAAATTCAGGCTTTCTTCCCGAAGAGCGTGAATGGTTAACAGCACTATTTGACAAGCATGGATATTCAGATGCTTTCCGACAGTTACCACAAAAAGAACACGAATATACCTGGTGGTCACAACGCGGACAGGCACGGGCAAACAACGTTGGATGGCGAATCGACTATCAAATCGTTACCGATGACCTGACTCCTGCAGTTACACGCACTCGTGTATACCGCGATAAAATGTTTTCCGATCACGCGCCATTAATCATCGACTATGACGTTGATGTGCAGCACGACTTCTATTAGTACTGGAGCGCTTACCCATGGCTGCCAAGGTATCTTTCGTTATTCCGTGTGGCTATCGTTTTAATCTTCTAGAAGAAACGCTAGCATCGATTGCAGAGCTAGATTTTGCACATGATGATATTGAGATTTTCGTAGTTGCACAGGGAGATAAAAAAAATCTGTCAACTATGCAGTACTCTGATTCTGACAAGTCAAAACCTACACTGTCGGTCATTTTCGTTGATACCGAAGGAACAATATCTCGCTCAAGAAATATTGGTGCCGCAAAATCTCAAGGGGATTACCTAGCCTTCATTGATGCCGACGTCGCACTAAGTAAGAACTGGCTAACTGAAATGTTGTCCACACTAGACGCTGGCCCACACATACTGGCGGCCGCTGTTCAGCGTTGCGATAGTGATGCACCCACCACTGAACGCGTAAGAACGGCTTTGGTACGCATTGCCAAGGACACCAATGTGGGTTCAACAACAGGCCAGAACTTGTTGGTACGGCGAGAGGACTTCGACCAAGTTGGCGGCTTTCCCGAACACTTACACACCTGTGAGGACGTGTATTTTACGCAAGCCTTATCGCAGCTTGGCACACTGAGACTAAGCTCCGATGCAGACTTCAAACATCTGGGTGAAGACATGTCTTTTACCCAACTATTCAAAAAAGAAATTTGGCGTGGAAGCTCCAACCTTGCAGCACTTGAAGGTCGAAAGATCCCCCTACGCGAATACCCAAGCTACATCATTCCGTTTTTTCAATTATTTTTAGCTTGTGTTCTTGTTTTTGGTTTGATCACGTTTAAGTTTGCGATCGTCATCACCGCACTTATCCTCTCTTTATTTTTTCCGTTGATTTATAGCTACCGCGTAGTCACACGCAGTGATACAAAAGTGTCGATGCTGGACACGCTGCGCTTCTACTATGTGTACTTTTTTGCTCGTGCCATTGGCGTGGCCAAGGGTATTGGCGCAATGATTACGTCAATTTTTAGCGGCAAAAAAGTAAAGCCATATTAGTAACTACTTTCAAGACGCCTAGATCAAGTCGTCTCGACTCCACGATGCCAATCCATGGCTCTTGTCAACGCCTCATGAATTCTGGTTAGTTCGTCCGTAGATGCACGGAAGACTTGCAACTGCTCGCCATCAACCAACGTTATATCAAGGTGATATTTGGAAGGGACGACAAAGGCATACCATGCAATTATCAGCATAAGGATAAGACTCGCAGCAAGCATGATCCAGGCAAGTGTCGGTGGTAAGGATTCACGATAAACATGAATACCTGAGATGATTATCAGCACCAAAGAAAAGAAAAAAGCTAAGGTCAGCGACGTTCGCGGCGGTGCGGATTCATGGTAATCCAGACGAACTATCGTACGAATCGCATAACTTGAGTTATCAAGCTTCAACCAGGACGGTGTTACTACCGTCTCACTATCCTCAAACAATACGGCAGTATCGGGTGTCACCCAAGCGCACTCAGTGTAGTACCGGCGGTTTTTCGTCTTCGATATCGTCTTCAATATCATCAAAGGCGAGCAACTCGTCGTAATCGATATCAAAAGCCGCATCAGGCTCAGGTGAGGTGTGATGCAAGAGCATTCGCCAACCACCATCTTCAATATGGTAAATGTTGGTTGAGACCATGACGCTAACCACTTGGCCGTCGAGTTCGACTTCCTCACGAACCAAATGCACAGCAAGGCTTTCATTGCCCGTGTACAAAGTATCGACAATCGAGAAGCTCAAAGATGGTGCTTCGGCAAATAATTCGGAGAAGCTTTCAAGCACTTTAGCTCTACCCTCTATCCGCGAGGAGCCAGGATGCACACAAACGATCTTGTCATCTGTGGACCAGACTTCAGTCAGAGCAGCCATATCCGAGCGTTCAATAGCGTCATAGAACGCTGCTTCTGCTTCGTCGGGAGTTTTGAATAACGTTGTCAAGAGCTCGAATTCGGAAAACGACAGCGGTGATGATACCGCAGTGCCTAGCCTTGTGGCTCTGGATGCAGGTGTTCTGTCCAGTCAATCCGGTCATCACCAAAGACCACAAAATGAGGATTTATCAATGATTCCCGCATGTTATAGCGAAGATCCTCTCGGGAGTGATCGGTGATGTGGCCACCCGCTTCCTCGACAATGCATTGAGCAGCGGCCGTATCCCACTCCCCGGTCGGGCCAAATCTGGCATATACGTCTGCAACTCCCTCGGCGATGAGACAGGATTTAAGCGCCGAGCCCATGGCAATTTCATCATAACGCCCAAGTTTGTCCAGAAAATGTTGGAGACGAGGACCAACTGTAGGGCAGCGGCTTTTTGCAACTGTGATCCGGCTAGGCGCTGTGCGTACATGAATAGGTTCTGGAGTCTCGTCACCTTGTTGCTTGAATGCACCGAATCCCGTGGCGGCATAGTACGCAACATCCAGTACGGGGGCCGTTATAACACCCAGTATTGATTTGTTATCTTCAATCAGAGCGATGTTGACACTGAATTCACCGTTGCGGCGTAGAAATTCTCGCGTTCCGTCAAGCGGATCAACTAGCCAATAGCGATCCCAGTCATTACGTTCCTTGAAGGGAGTTTCATCAGACTCTTCAGATAAAACCGGGTACTGCGGGGATAATTCAGACAGGCCCTGGACGATGATGTCATGTGCCGCGAGATCGGCTTTGGTAACTGGAGTCTGATCCAACTTCATTGTCACCTCGACGTCACTGCCCTCATTGCCATAAACCTCGACAATTCGAGAACCCGCTTGTCGAGCGAGTTGCAAAACCTCTTTAATCAGAGTTTCAGTGTTTCGTGCATCGAGACACATTGGTCAAGTTCTTTCGATCCTAAAGGACTTAGCGGTAGTCTTCAGAGAACTTTAATATCACCCAATCATAAAAGACGATTGACGTTGCCCGACTGCTTGAGTCGAACCCGACCTTGGGCGTCAGCCGGCCCGAGTTGCCGAAGGTTATTCAAAAGAGACTGTGAAGCAGTTCCGGCGGGCGTAAATAAAACATCGGAAGCAAAGTCCCCATTCAAGCCGATCAACACAGTGCCTTCAATTGCCAAATCGCCACCCGAGCCATCGATGGTCGCCAGATGTTGATTATCGCCTTCAGGCCGAATATCAATATTCAGATTACCAAGCGAGGCTTGAAAAGGACGCTGAACTTCTGCATCCCGCCAATTGATGACACCTTCAAATTGAGTCAACAATTGGTTTTCGAGTTTAAGAGAATCTATAAGGCCAGATAAGGTGCCACTGAATTCTGCAATTGGAACCGGCAGCAGGGGTTCAAGTTCTTTGGCCTGTAGATCGAACTCAAAATCTGTAACGTCCACGTCTCCACGGCGTTTACCAGTGACCATGCCTTTGCCACTGCCGCCGTATGCATCAAAACCAATAGAAGCACCAGCACCACCTTTCAACAATGCACTGGGGGCTAGCCGCCAGGTGACATTGCTGGCTTCTAGTGGTAACAAATCATCTGTCGAGCGAACCTGCTCAACCTTGCCGTTGAAAAGACTACCACTCACGCCATTAAGCGCAACTGGGCCAAGTTGAGGTTTAAAGTGCTCAACCACCGGGGCGGCTGGAAACAAAAATACCATGGCAATGACATAGGTAAGAATGCCAAGCAATATTAAGCGCAAAACGCGCATCAACTTTTCTCCATGGTGATCTTTGCGCTTACCATGCCGGATTCGTCACGGCGCGTGATACTCAAGGTATCGACGCTCAGTCCATACAACTCAAGTTCGGCGATCACACCCACCAATTTGTCGAACTCAACACTACCAAAGCTAGCTCTCGCACCACTGGGACCACTGGGTTCAAGGCGTTCCGGAAGAGACACACCCTTTTCACGAATGACCTGATCCATCAAAAGATACGGAAGCTTGTTCGACTGTTTCGTTAGCTGACCTGCGCCGCCAGAGTTTCCCTTGAGTTGCGCCGCACCAGTTCGAACAAATGCCAGCGTATCTCGCTTGCTGCTTATAGCCTGTGCTGTGTTGTCCAGATTGTTTTGCAGTGGTTGCCAGACCAAAGCGTAGAGCAAACCGATTGTGCCTAGCACAGCGACCGCGATAACAATCATCCGGTCGCGGGGAGACTGCCTGAGATACCATTCTTTCATTCGATTCTTACCCGGGCACGAACAGTGTCTTTTTCTCGATTGGACGATCGCAAGGTTAATTCTAGGGAACCGCGCTTACTAAGCTCTGATTTCAGAGTATCCATAGTCGGTACCGCATCCGTGTTTAGATCAAGATCAAATGAACCATTGCGATAACCAATGGTGCGGACCTTGGTTTGCGGTTGAGTGGACAAACTTGCCGCTATCTGGGCAAGCTCATTAGTGAAGCTTGAAACTGCTCCACCAGTACCACTCAAGGCATCTTGTATTTGTCGCTTTGGTCGCCGCATACGCTCATCCGGTAAGGCTGACTGGAAAGCGCTAGCGATTTCACGATCAAGGTAGCTCTCCTCTGTCTTTAGCTCGCGGAAGTCGAGCCACTTGCTGGCGAACAAAGTACCGACTAAGACTGCCGCAAGCGCCGCTGTCCAACGCCATGGTTGCCATGTCTTGTCAAATTTGACTTTAGGGTTATAACTGCCCTGTAGCAAATTGATATGCGGCTCGTTTGAAAG
Organism: uncultured Granulosicoccaceae bacterium; assembly: GCA_964594905.1. Taxonomy (GTDB): domain Bacteria; phylum Pseudomonadota; class Gammaproteobacteria; order Granulosicoccales; family Granulosicoccaceae; genus Granulosicoccus. The sequence goes on along the minus strand of CAZQOI010000065.1, from coordinate 8,480 downwards.
GCCATCTGCAAAGAGCGCCAAACGGGTCTCACACTTGCGCAGTTCTGATTCAACACCTCCAGGTACGATCAGACTTGAACCCTGATCGGTACTGTAGATCGTCAACATTGGCTGCTTGTTTTCGTCGGTATCCTGTTTGGCACCTTCAAGCATGAAAGTTGCCATGCCGGTGTCAGTCGAGAAACCTTTGTAGTCGTCGAGACGGACAACGGCTTTGTCTTCATCAACCAAGGCCGTCCATGAAACTTCATCGAAGTCGTTTGCTTCGAACTCTGGCAACGCCAGGGTTTCAGGAACAATTTCGGTCGGTCGGAGTCCGGCGTTCTGACATTGCTCGGTGATAGTGTCCATGCTATCGCGGCCAATGATAGCTACCGGGAAATTATCATCGCGATCCTTTGTACCGAGTGCAAAGTGCAATCGATCAACATCATCAGCTAATTGCTCCTCGAGTGCATACGGAATCGCTTGCATCGCACGCGCTTGTGAGCCACCAGGGACAGGGGCTTCCGCGAGTAGCACATCATTGCCAGGAATGACGAGTACTGAACGTCTACCGTCCACCGCAGCCGCAGCCTCGCTAAGCGTACCTGCACTAGGGTCACTAACGAGAGAACCGCGATCATCAGCGACGGCCCACTGTGCGTGGTCCTCACCGATCTCCGGCATAAATATGATTATGTTTTTGGCCATGATTCTAGAGCGTATCGCGTGATCTATGAATGACGCGGGTGGCACCTTCTCCGTTTCGTTCAAACAAGGTGTACTGGGACAATTTTATGCCATCGGCCTCGACATCAATACGCACCTGAAAATAATCTGAACGTACATCATAGGTGCCAGCCGGCGCAACTTCAGCGCCAGAGTCTGCCGAGTCAACTTGCTGATCAAATAGCAAGGTGCTTTCAAAGGGAGTGAGATCACGGTCCGCTACCAATGAATCGGCTGCTTCTGCGTCGAGATCAAAGATGTTCTCGCATTCAGGATAGTCTTCATATACGCCAGTTTCCCAACGTGACAAATCCGTAGCCAATGGTTTGATCTCCTCTGACAATGACGCCAACACCTCTGGTGTGGCGGTATTCACGTTCACTGCGGTTGGGCCGTTCACAGTAGGCAATGCCGCAATGTGCGGCAGCAAAAGCTCATAGTCCTCTTTCTCTTCCTGGACTGCACTACTGAATCCCCTTACCAAAAGTAGTTCTGACACGCTTACCATAGGTCCATTGGCCGATCGGTACGGGAAGTCGAGACTAGTGTAGTAATCGTCTTCTGCACCATCAGGTATCAAAGGGTCTACATCCGTATCGATCCAATCAACAACTGCCTGCGCCTTGACTTCATCAATATTCAACTCAGCCAACAAGCGCTGGAATTGACCAACAAAGAACTCACTCGCCTCACCTTCTGCATTAACCAGATTGTTCAAATTGAATCTTCCCTGCATGTCCACGATGCAACCTTGCATACTTGCATTGTCGATAGGGACTGGCGGTATCGTCTGTGCCCAATCATCATCCAGAGAATCCGAGTTTTCACGTGCTGCGTCCTGACGATCACGATACAAAAGAGCCTGCGCAAACCGCTCGCCACTGACGCCAAACGCCCTTGCCTGCTGAATGAGCCCTTCATTGCGCTCGCGCTGCAAATCCAGCTGCTGGCGACTCGCAATCGACACCATTGTTATAGTCCCTAATGCGATAACCAACAGGGCTGTGATGATCGCGACACCGCGTTGACTGTTCACGATAATTATCCTGGCAGCGCAAATATGCGGGTTATGAGGCCGTAGTCATCAAGATCGAATGTGAATTCGACCGCGCGAGGCAATCCTGGATTTTCCTGATCCGCAGGTGGCCAGCTTTGCGTCCAGTCACCTTCGTTGTCGAGAAAACGAAAACTCAAATCCAGCACCTTATCAAGCAGTTGGCGACGGCGTGTTGGCGTTTCGTCGATCGTTTCAAGGTGATACCAGTACTGACGTATCAACCGATCCTCCTCGAGCGAATAGGCAACTCGTTGAAGATTTGATCGGGGCGGCATGATATCCGAAGCCGGGTTGGACCAACCTGCGCGTGTAAATTCAAATAAATTCTCGCCCTCGATATTGAACTGAACTCCAGGCAAGGTTGAATCAATTGCCGAGCGCACCGGACGATCAATGATTTGCGATACATCGTCAGAGAGCCAGAAGAAGGTTCTTTGCAAGGAGGCTAGCCGTGAAGACGTCTCTTCAATACGATCGCGAGTATTGTTGATCTGGAACAACATCTGGAAGCCTGCGGTACCGAGAATTGCAAGCAAGAACATCGCAACCAGAAGTTCGATCAAGGTGAACGCGCGCTGATGGCGAAATAGCTTCATTGGCGCGTCTCTGGATTTCCAACGAAGCCTGTGACGACATAGATATAGTTGTCTGCATCTCGGTCACGGCGCACTTGAATGTCCAAACGACGCAAATCAGGATCGGCAACCGGTTGCGTCTGGGTTTTGAGATACCACGTGGTATTACCCATTTCCACTTCCGTGTTTTTGGTGCCAACTTCCGGCCAAGCGGGCAGCACCTGAAGTTCAATCAACGCATTTGACGCTACCCAGCGACCAAATTCACGATCACGCATGTAATCAGACCGCCAAGCCGACGCCCCAGCCGACGCGACCAAAGCTGACACGCCAACTGCAATAATCGTCATTGCAACCAACACTTCTATGAGGGTAAAACCGCGCGAATTGCTTTGCATGTGGCCGCGAGCACTCACGATCCGGAAACCTGTTCAACGACCACGGGTTCAATTTCACCAGTTTCAACGACGTATTCGAATTCCCTGTCTTCATCAGTTATGAGCACACGGAAATCCGGCATCATTTCACCGTTGGACAAAAACAGAACATGTGGTTTGATTGGATCTTCCTCAGTCGCCTCATCCAGTTCGACAGTAAGCTCTTCGAGGATGATGGGCACACCCGATATATCCACAGCAAACTCAGTCGGCACACTCGGATCACGGAATTTCAGCTGCTCATCCTCAAACAGTTCCCAGGTAGATACACCGTCTTCATCCTCACTCAGCACATAGAACTCGTATGAGCTTGGATGAAAACGTATGCCGAAATTCTGGCGGGCGTAAACCGCCTGATCTGAAGCAAGTTCCATTAACAGGCCAGTACGCCGGGCTGTATCACGCATGGCAGTGCCGACATTTCTGAAATCAATATTCAGTACGACCGCACCAACAAGTATCGCGATGATGGTCATCGTGACCATCACTTCGATAAGCGTAAATCCTCGGTCGACGCTACGAGCAAAGCCTCGGGCGTTGCTAGCGGTCGTGACGTCCCTATGTCGCCTGCGCGAGGCCATGCCGATAGTGACTAGTCGAGGTTACTGATGTCGACGTTGAACTCTTCACCACCTTCGGCACCATCACGTCCAAGTGAGACGATTTCAAAATCGCCACCATCACTCTGATACACGTAATCGCGACCCCATGGATCCTTGTTCAGCTTCTTGATGTAACCACCGGACTTCCAATTGGCTGGTTCTGGATCTCCACTAGGCTTTTCAACCAGTGCTTCGAGACCTTGGCTACTCGATGGGTAGCTGAAATTATCCAACTTATACAGTTCCAGAGCGGAACTGTAGGTACCGATATCATTCTTAGCGCGGACCTGGCGAGCCTTGTCCGGATTGTCCATGATCTTTGGCACAACGACTGCACCGAGTATCGCGATGATGGCAACCACCACCATAATCTCGATCAGCGTGAAGCCACTTTGCTTTTTAACCATTTGGGTTGTTTCTCCAGTATTCTAAAATTAGCGCGGATTGTTATGAGGATAGCACCGCCTTACGCGGCTATGACTGGGCCTGTTACCAATGATTCAATCGCTGAAGGGTTTGCTGAGCAGACCGTCATACTGGCTGGCGGCAGGCATAGTGATTTTGTGTGTTGTGTTGCAATACTCGGGCCTCGAAAACACCTTGCGTTTCCTGCGCGAGGCTATCGCAGATGGTCAGTGGTGGTTATTGCTGACCGGTAATTTCGTGCATCTGGGTAGCGGGCACCTGTGGATGAATATGGCCGGCCTTGTGTTGGTCGCGGCCCTCGTGTGGCAGCACTTTGGCGCCGTCGAGTGGGCGATTATCGTAGTGGTGTCGAGCCTCGCCGTCGGTGCTGGTCTGTATCTTTTCGATCCGGAAATTTTTGCCTATGTCGGTTTCTCGGGAACTTTGCATGGCTTGATTATAGCCGGCGCAATCGCTGATCTGCGTAGCTACCCAAAGTCTGCGGCAATACTGCTGATCCTGGTAGTCGCAAAGCTCGGCTGGGAACAAATAGCTGGTCCACTACCAGGCAGTGAATCAGTCGCTGGCGGCAGCGTCGTTGTCAACTCACACTTGTATGGGGCAGTTGCCGGAGCAGTGCTTGGGCCTCTTTTACTGCTGCTGCGAGCTCGTCGATGAGGTGGGCTTTTCGTTCATTTGGCGAACTTGACACACATGAGCTTCTTGCAATAATGAAGCTGCGTGTTGATGTGTTTGTTGTAGAGCAAGCTTGTGCATATGCCGAGATTGATCATCATGACAATGCGCCTGAGACCATCCATCTACTTGGTTGGGATAATAAGTCAGCAAAAACGTTGGCTGCCTATTGTCGAGCAATGCCAAACTCACAAAAACAAGAAGTTCGAATCGGTCGGGTTGTTGTTAGTCCTGCACACAGGCGACGCGGCATCGCCAAAGAGATGATGCTTGAACTCATTTCATCGCTACGTGCTCTTGATTACGATCTCGCACTGTCAGCACAGACGAGCGTAATCGATTTTTATAACTCACTCGGGTTTGTCATCGAATCGGCTGAGTACGTCGAAGATGGCATACCTCATGTGGATATGCGACGACCACGCGAGCTACCGTAACGGGACAAGGCAATTCCCGCGAGGATGACGAGCAATGCAATGTAAGCATTGGCTGGTAGAACTTCCGATAGGAACAACACACCAAACAGCATGCCGAACACGGGCACCATAAAATTAATCTGACTCAGAAAAGATGCCCCTTGACGAGCAATGATTATCAGGATGAGTACCGTTGCCATCGCTGTTGGACCAACAGCTAATGCTAGTAGAGACCATAGAGCGCTCGATGATGGATGCAGAGTCCAGGGCTGATCCATCAACAAACTGACAGGCACTAGCATTATGCTGGATGCGAGCATCAAAGCTGTCATGGCAGACCACTTTGGCAAGTGAGTGATCTTCTTGGTTATGATGGCGTTCACGGCATAACAAATAGCACCAGCGAGTATCGCGAATTGCCGGATGGTCTGATCACCGAGTTGAGACAGATTATTCCAACCCATTAATATGGCAACACCAATAAAGCCTGCAATCACACCAAAGAATTTAAACCGGTCGAGTTTCTCGTCCTGAGTAAAAAGATGCGCCAGCACTAAAGTTGCCAATGGCATAACCGCCATAAAAATAGCCGTAAGACCAGCCTCGACACTGACTTGACCCCAACTGATCAAACCGAACGGCAGGGCATTACCAAAAAAGGCTGACGCAAATAAAGGCCACCATATCGGGCCGATTGCTGGAAGCGCAAAACCGTTGATCCGCATTAATGGATACAAAATTAGAAAAGCTAAAAGAAGTCTTGCGGCAGCTACGGTCAATGGTGGCAGTTCAGCAACACTGATACTGGTCAGAGTAAAACTGAAGCCAAAAATAACAGCAAGACCGATCAACAAACCGTAGTCGGTAAGATTCGGAACACCACCGGTCAGCTTGTTGATTGCCTCAGCTCCTCGAGTAATGCTGCATTGATACTGACGCCATTTTTTATATTTCCTTCTCTGACACTGTAACGCCGGTCAGAAGGCAAACGAGTACCGGGCTGACTGAGAAGGGTTGCAAAAAGAGTTTCCGCACGTTCAAGGTGAGTATCGGAAGTTTGATTATCACCAGCACAATGATTTGGATCTATCGCAAGAATGAGCTCACCCCCATGAGGCGCTCCACTACTGAAGGTGTCGGCGGCGCTGGACTCAATACTGAACCTATCACCTATCAAAGCACCAGCTAGTAGCTCGATCATTAGCGCCAACGATGAACCCTTGTAACCGCCGAACGGCAACTGAGCGCCTTCTAATGCTGCTGCCGGATCAGTAGTTGGGTTGCCGTGCTTATCAATAGCCCATCCTTCAGGCAATGGTTTGCCATCACGCAAGTGCAACTGGATCTCACCTCGCGCGCTGGCGCTTGATGCCTGATCAAATACCAACGGCGGATGATCCTTACGTGGGAACCCAAACGCCATAGGGTTGGTACCAAACAGAGGCTCCGTTCCACCAGCGGGAGCAACATAAGCATTCGCGGCGGTGAAGGCAAATGCTACCAAGCCTTCATTTGCCAGTATCTCTACTTCAGGCCAAAGCGCTGCAATATTAAAAGTATTGTGAATTGCCAGCGCTGCGATACCGTGACGTTTTGTCTTCTCTTGTAGAGGCCCGAGACCAGTCTGCAGGGCAAGTGGACAAAAACCATTTTTAGCATCGACATGCACCACCGATGACTCAGTGACACTTAAAGAAGGTTCCGCCTTTGCATCAGCCAGAGGGTTTTTCAGTGCGGCGATATAAAATGGGATTCTGAACAAGCCATGAGAGGCGCAGCCATCACGCTCAGCAGCCGTTACGGTAGTTGCAATCGCGGCGGCTTGAGGCTTGGAAAAGCCATTTGCCATTAACGCATCATGGGCAAGCTTGTGTACATCTTCTAGCGAAATCATTAGCCAACACACCAAAATTTGATGAGTGGCAGAGTACCACCTCAGGCAACTTTGGTTTCAGCCAGAAGCTCCTCGGGTACCGTAGGTTCGTGACACATGACTAATCGCTCTGCTGTCATTCTCAGCGCCTTCGGCCCAAGCTTTTCCAGCTTGCTCTGCGACCAATGCAAGTCCTTTTTCCATAACAACGGGAACAACGCATCACTAGATAATACAAAAACAGACTCACGACTCGACGGTTCTTTACCCTTCAGACGCGGATTCGGATCGATGATCACATACCCTGTCACCAGCGCTCGTGGACCGATACCGAACTTCCTTGGCAAAACATCCGAGGCATGAACATGCTTAGTAATCAAGCGAACATCTCGGCTCATCTTATTTAAAGGTGACGATATAGGCTTTGAACTGAACTCAGCACGGACGTCGCATTATCCAGCGCATTGCTGATCAGCACGTGATTAAGCTGCAGGGCCCTAGATCCGACTCGAAATCTCAAGTCGTGAATAACGGCCCATTCGTCAGAATCCCCAAAGTACTTGTCAATAAAGTCGCACGCGAATTGAGTTGTTGGATCCGCGCGCAACCGGGCTGCAGCGCTCATACAGGCCACTCGTAAAAGACGGTCGGATGTAATCCTTGAGCGCCACTCCAGTGACTCGATCACTCGATCGTCAGCATCTCGCGTTTTTATAATCACTTAACCCAACCTGTCGTAAAGCCTCAGGTCGGAAGGTTGTCGACCTCAACAGGTTCGGAATGTTGCTCACGGTCCGTAAAATGAGACACACTGCGTTCGCTTACGTCCAAACTGTTATGCAATTCGTATTTGAAATATGCGCACTTTTATAGATAACCTCATCGAACGTACAGTTGTGCCAAGCTTTTCCAGTATTGGCGCAACAGTCAGGCGTCGCCTATTCAAATGGCGAGCATTGAATAGTTATTCACTCAAAGATCAAGTTGTGGTTCTTACCGGCGCAACCTCGGGTATTGGCGAGTATGCAGCCAAGTTGTACGCTGAACTTGGCGCGTCTCTAATCATCGTGGCACGCAACTCGATAAAGGCAAACGCACTTATCGAGAAATTAAAAACTGATACTGGCAACGTAAATATTCGCGCCATTATCGGTGATCTTGGCGAGCAGTCTGATGTGCGTCGTATTTGCTCCGAACTAGAAGCTTCCGAAGCCCATATAGATGCACTTGTACATAATGCAGGCGCTCTGTTCAATGAACGCAAACATGCAAGTAATGGCACTGACCTAACAGTCGAACTGATGGTGACCGCACCGTTCTTGATGAATACTCTGTTGTTGAAAAAGCTCACAGCTGGAGAAGGAGCCGGGCGAGTACTCACAATGAGCTCCGGTGGAATGTATACCGAGAAGCTTGATGTTGATGGGTTAGAAATGCCAGACGATATATACAATGGCGCTCAACAGTATGCTCGAGCGAAACGAGCACAAGTGAGCCTGAATGCAATGTGGGCCGCACGAGTTGAACAACATGAATGCGTATTTCATTCATTGCACCCGGGCTGGGTTGCAACGCCGGGTATTACCGAGGCCTTACCAGGGTTTTCAAAAATTCTCGGCCCGTTAAGATTGTTACGCTCGCCACTGAACGGTGCGGATACGATGGTCTGGATGACCGCTGACGACTCTCTACTTGAGAGTAGTGGCCT
>CAZQOI010000064.1:7166-16654 GCA_964594905.1 uncultured Granulosicoccaceae bacterium | reverse complement strand
GCGTGTGTGCGTGTGTGCGTGTGTGCGTGTGTGCGTGTGTGCGTGTGTGCGTGTGTGCGTCAAATGATGTTCAGCAGTTCTTCAAAATGCTTGATCGAATGAACATTTGACAGGGAGTGGCTTTCATCATGCGGGTTATAGAACACCGCTTTCATATTCGCAGCCAACGCAGCTGTCAGCCCAGCCAAACTGTCCTCAACCACGACGCAGTTCTCTGGAAGATGACCTTCAGTTTTCGCAGCGTGAAGAAACAACGCCGGATCTGGCTTCCATTTTTGAATGTCATAAGCACTGTAGACCCTGTTATCGAAAAACGCTTCAAGATTGCACTGCTTCAATGAGCGAAGCGTCTTGTCTTGCCGCGCATTAGATGCAATACAGCTATGGCAAGGCAACTGCGACAGCGTGCTTCGCACGCCAGGGTTCTCCTTAATCATCGTCTTGGAGAGTTCAGCTTCGCGCGTACGGTATTGCTCAACGATATCATCAGCTAAGGCGATATCAAAAGTCTCTCCCATATGCCGAAATACTTCGGCCAGCTCCCAGCCCTTGTACTGGACCGAAACATAAGCTTCGGTTACATCAGGATGATTCACTATGTCAACTATTGCCATCGATGAGCAACGTTCACTGTCTACCAGCGTGCCATCCATATCGAAAATGATGCATGTTGTATTAATGATTGTGCTCCGGTGGTAGTGCAGTTACGTTTCGGTTTTTAAGTTCCGCCCTGACGGTGAAGATGTCACCCATCGCCGCTATCGCCACTTCCATCGGCAATTTGCCGCCCGCCTGAGCAGCACCTATGGGTGACGTCAGCCTGGCGAGTTCGTTAGACGCAAAACCTTTTTTCTCAAGGCGTGTGCGAAAACGCCGTGCTTTGGATTTAGAAGCAATCATTCCACAATAGCTAAGATCTGTACGCCCTACACAGGCTTCAACAAGCTCAAAGTCCAGCTCATGACTGTGCGTCATGATTAGCACATAAGTGTTCGCTGCTAACGCTTCGATTGAAGCATGCGCATCATTACCAATGGCCTGGCAATTAACATTAGAGTAATTTATGCGAGACAACCACTCAGGCCGATTATCAAAAATAGTGGCACGGCAGCTTGTGCGAGACAACAGCAAAGCCAGTTCCTGAGCCACATGGCCAGCGCCATATACGGCTACCTCTGTTGCTGGCGCAAGATGTACATCGAACTGAACAGTGACTCTGCCACCACAGCACTGCGACAAGTCATTGCCTAGTGTCAGTGTTCGGGTGGTGATCAATGGATGTTTGTCGGGTGTTTGTAGCAACTCGCGAGCATGGCGAATCGACTCATACTCAAGTGCACCACCACCAATAGAGCCAGTGCATTTGTCAGCAGTAACCAACATACGGCTGCCAACATCTCTTGGTGCAGAGCCTTCTATATCGACAATGACGACCAACACGCTATCAAGGCCACAAACCTGCGCATCGTCAAGTGCCTGAAGCCAGCTCATGATAAACAATCATCAGTTGAAGAAGCAGATGCCGCATCCGCATCGCACACTACTTCGATAGTTCGAAGCACCTCTTCAGGTGTCGCTGGTGCATTCAATGTTGGAAATACCCGATGATCAGCGACCGAGGCGATAGCATCTCGTATTGCTGCGAAGCCTGAAATCGCCAGCATCAATGGTGGCTCGCCTACCGCTTTTGAATGAAACACCGTCGCCTCATCGTTCGGGCTGTCCTTGAGCAATGACACATTGAACTCGAGTGGCATATCCCCAATGGTCGGAATTTTGTAGCTTGCTGGTCCATCCGATGTGAGTCTGCCACTCGAGTCCCAACAGAGTTCTTCATGGGTTAACCAGCCAAGGCCCTGTACGTAACCACCCTCAACCTGTCCAAGATCAATAGCTGGGTTTATCGAACGCCCAACATCGTGAAGAAGATCAGCACGAATTATTTTGGTTTCACCTGTCAGTGTGTCGATCACAACCTCAGTAACAGCCGCACCATTCGCGTAGTAATAAAAGGGTCTACCACGCGCAGTTTCACGGTCGTAGTGAATCTTGGGCGTGCGATAGTAACCGGTTGCGGATAACTGAACTCGATCAAGATAACTTGCCTTGGCAAGCTCAGGCCAACTGTAACGGGCACTGCTTGCCCCCTCATCAACAACAATGGAGTCGTCAGAAAACTGAATCGACTGTTTATCAACGCTGTGTTTGTCGCTGAGATAGTCAAGCAGTCTTTGTTTAAGCTTACCGGCAGCGGCGAGTGCCGCCATGCCGTTCAAGTCGGTACCGGCAGACGCTGCAGTCGCCGACGTGTTAGGGACCTTGTCGGTACGTGTCGCCATCACGGCAATACGCTTGAGTGACATACCAAGTTCAGAGGCGACAAGTTGCTGAATTTTGACCATCAAGCCTTGTCCCATTTCCGTTCCACCATGATTGAGCTGTACCGATCCATCGCTGTAAAGATGAATAAGTGCTCCAGCCTGATTCAGGTGCTTGACGGTAAAGGAAATACCAAACTTTACAGGTGTCATTGCGATGCCTTTTTTCAGCACATCGTTTTGCTGATTGAATTCGCTAATGGCCAGGCGGCGCGCCGCATAGTCAGCACTCTGCTCGAGCTCATCGAACAATCGAGGCACGGTAAAGCTGACCATTTGCTGATGATAAGGCGTTACGTTTCGCTCATCAGTGCCATAGAAATTGAGCTTACGAATTTCCAGTGGATCCTTTTTCAGTGCAAAGGCAATGTCATCAATGACAGTCTCTGCTGCCATCATGCCTTGTGGCCCACCAAAGCCACGGAAGGCCGTATTTGAAACGGTATGCGTATGGCATCGCAAACCATCGATGGTGACGTCAGGGTAGTAGTAGGCATTGTCACAATGAAACATGGCCCGATCAACAATCGCATCAGACAAATCAGGAGAGTGACCACACTGCCCCGCCAGTTGATGACGAATACCCAGTATGCGGCCGGCATCATCAAAACCGACATCATAGGTATTCAAAAATCCATGTCGCTTACCAGTTTGCAGCATGTCATCACGTCGTGACAATCGACACCGCACGCTTTTTTGCTGACGCTGCGCAAACAGGGCTGCATAGATAGCACAGGCAGTTGCATGAGTTTCCTTACCACCAAAACCACCTCCCATTCGGCGCACAATGACATTGACTCGATGCATATCGAGGCCAAGTGCATTAGCAATTAGATGCTGTGCTTCAGTAGGATTTTGATTGCTTGACCAGACCGTGACACCGCCTTCTTCCTCTGGCTGTGCTCTGGCAACCTGACCTTCGAGATAAAAATGTTCCTGGCCACCAACGTAAAACTCACCCTTCAGTCGATGCGGCGCATTGGCAATAGCTGAATCTGCATCACCTCTCTGCATACGGTGCGGTGGGCGAACATAACGTTGCTCGGCGATCGCTTGCGCAAGATCAAGCTCGGGTTCTATTTTCTTGTATTCAACGTCAGCCAGTAAAGCTGCTTTTCTGGCAGCTTGGTGTGATTTGGCCGCTACCGCAAAAAGTGCCTGCCCGTAAAAGGATATCGTTTCATCAACAAACAAAGGATCACCTGGAAACACAGGACCAATATCTGTCGCGTGCGACAAATCAGCAAAACAGATGACATCAACCACATCTGCTGCTCGCCTGACTGGATCAAGATTCAACGATTCCAGACGACCATGAGCAATAGTCGACAAGCCCAGAGCAACATGCAGCTCACCGCTACTCTCATTCAGGTCATCAACATAGTGCGCTGCCCCGGTAACATGCGCGATCGCACTGTCGTGAGTGCTTGCAACGCCAGCCTTACTCATACACTGTCACCACGCAATTCACTACTTGCAAGTGCAGCAACATCTCCCACTTGCACAGCATCTTCTCTGGCGCCGTATTCAAGCCAAAAGCGTTTGAACAAATTAGCCGCGACACGTTTACGGTATTCCGCAGAGGCTCTGACATCATCTATTGGTGTCAGTGTGTCGCGAATCATCGACTGGGCGCTGAGCATAGTCTCTTGATCAAATTGCGCCCCCTGCAATAGGCACTCAACAGCGGCGACGCGTATCGGCGTTGCCGCCATCCCTCCAAAGGCAACTCGTGTATCGCGAATAACATTGCCATCTAGCATCAAATGAAAAGCAGCACACACAGACGAGATGTCATCCTCCATGCGCTTACTCACCTTGTAAATCGCAAAGGGATTAGTTGGCAAAGGTTTCGGAATCGCAAACCCACGAATAAACTCGCCCGTCTTGAGAGCAGTTTGTCGATAGCCAGTAAAAAAATCGCTCAACGCTATTTCGCGCGTTGTAGAACCCTGCTGCAGCTGCACCCGCGCATCAAGTGCCAAAAACAGCGGTGGTAAATCCCCAATTGGCGATGCTGATGCGATATTACCGCCGATGGTGCCTTGATTACGCACCTGATCTGAACCAAAACGTAGCAACAAGGTTTCAGCTGTCGGTACAGATTCCCGAAAGAGCTCAAGACAACGATTCAAAGAGACCGCTGCTCCCACCCGCCATTCATCACCGTGATATTCAACATCAAGCAATTCGGCAACTGCTAATGTGCTGATGATCGGTTTCAGTGTTTTTAGATTCTGGGTGACTTCAAGCGCAAGGTCGGTTCCGCCGGCAAGAATATGCGCGTTCGGATTAGCCGCATAGTAATCGGCAAATTGCTCGATAGTTTGTGGCTGCTTGTAGTGTGCGGTATCCGCGGCCTTCGCAGCTATGGCATTTAAGTTTCTAGCCGTGGCTTGTTGACTGGCAATATCCGCCTGCCAACGCGCATCGTGTTCACTGACAGCACGCTGCTTTGCAGCCAGGGCAACCACAGCGGCACGCTTTATCGGTCGATACCCTGTGCAACGACAAAGGTTTCCACCCAGCGTGCGATCAATTCGGTGGGATAAGGCATCAAGGTTCACATTGCCCACTTCCGCATGCCAATCACTTACATCTTTGGAAGTGTTAGCTTTTGCTTGAACGTCATTTGCGAATGTATGCCGCGCATCGATCAGCGGCGCGTTAGCATCCTGGTACAAGGCATACAATGACATGACAAAACCCGGCGTACAGAAACCGCACTGAGAACCATGTTCACCAACCATCGCCGCTTGCACAGGATGCAACCGCTTGCCATCAGCAAGCGATTCTACGGTCAATAATTGTTTGCCATGTAATGCACCGACGAAGGTGATGCAGCTGTTAATTGCTTTGTAAACCAAGGCATTTGATGATTCTAAATCCGCATCGTTTGCAGGCTCAGCAACAACCACCGTGCAAGCTCCACAATCACCCGACCCACAGCCCTCCTTGGTGCCAGTGCGCTGTTTGTGCAAACGCAACCAATCGAGCACTGTCAGATCAGGCGCAGTGTCGTCCCCGAGCGTGATCTCTTCATCATCGAGTAAAAATCGAATCACGCTTTTACATTAACCTCATCAGTGGATTTTTCATTCTCATCCACAAACAGGGACGTCTTTTCAAACGTCGTAACATCAACCAGCCCTTGATCGGAAATACGCAATTCTGGAATCACAACCAGCGCCAGCAGCGAGTGCTGCATATAGGCATTGTTAACGTGACAGCCACAAGTCGCCATTGCTTGAACCAATTGCTGAGCCTTTTCCGCGACTACCTCAGCTCGTTCATCAGACATCAAACCTGCGATGGGCAATTCGACCATCGCCATCTCCTTACCATCGGCATACAGACACACACCACCGCCAACTTCGCCAAGACGATTAGCAGCCTTGGCCATATCGTCGCGATCAGTACCAACCACAATCATATGATGCGAATCATGGGCAACCGTTGATGCCACGGCACAAGGTACCTTGTAGTTGAAACCAGATACAAAGCCGTTAGTGACCGACCCTGTTGCTCGGTGACGCTCAACCAGAGCAATCTGGCACACATCATTCGCTCGATCCATTTGCACCACACCATCGACAACCGGCAGTTTTGCGGTCAGTGCTTTGGTCGGTGCCTGATTTTCAACCACACCGATCACACGTGCGGTGACAGAGGAAGTCGCAGCCTTTGGCGCTTGGATTAAAAAATCGGATGCATCGAGCACTTTACCGAGGTGTACTGTGTCTCGAGCGTTGTCGGGATAAGTTGCTGGCGGTATATCTTTCTTGAGCGCACCATTACTCGCAAGCACATCGCCACCGGCAATCACCGTTTCGATAGGTAAAGTGACGAGATCAGAGCTGATGATCAAATCTGCTCGACGACCCGGTGTAATCGAACCCAACTCGCGTTCAAGGCCAAAGTGTTCTGCCGTATTCAAGGTTGCCATCTGAATAGCCGTAACCGGTTTCAAACCTTGCGCAATCGCATGACGTACAACACGATTCATATGGCCTTCATTAACCAAGGTGCCACTGTGCGAGTCATCGGTACACAGAATGAAGTAACGTGAATCAAGCCCATGCTCGGTTATCGCTTTTATCTGCGGCGCTACGTCGTGCCAGGCAGAACCAAGTCGCATCATGGAACGCATACCTTGGCGTACCCGAGCAATCGCATCCTCAACTCGGGTGCCTTCGTGATCATCAGCGGCACCACCGGCAACATAACCGTGGAACGGCAAACCAAGATCCGTCGATGCATAGTGACCGCCTACCGTTTTGCCCGATTGCTGCGTCGCTGCTATTTCACCCAACATTTTCTTATCGTTGTTGGCAACACCGGGAAAGTTCATGACCTCACCCAAACCAATAATGTTGGGCCATTGCATCGCTTGCCTGACATCTTCGACACCGAGTTCGGCACCCGCAACTTCAAGCCCAGGTGCTGAAGGCACACAGCTTGGCATTTGCACAAAGATATTGATCGGCAATCCCATTGCCTCGTCATGCATCAGACGCACACCCTCAAGGCCAAGCACATTGCCAATCTCGTGTGGATCGATAAACATCGACGTGGTGCCGTGAGGAATAACCGCTCGGGTAAATTCAGTGACGGTGACCATGCCACTTTCGACATGCATATGAGCATCGCAAAGACCGGGCACAAGGTAACGATTATTGGCGTCGATAACCTCGGTCGCCTCACCGATTGTGTGCGATGCATCCGGGCCAACATAGGCGAACCGGCCAGCGATAATCGCAACATCGGTCGCAGCAACTATTTCACCGGAATGAACATTTACCCAGCGACCATTGCGAATGACCGTATCCGCCGGCCGCCGCCCTGTCGCAACATCGATCAGCGTCGCCGCAGACTCGTGCCAAGGCGGTGGAGATCCGTCAATCGGAGCAGTTTTCGCGTCTGTCATCTTGGCTTTCCCGTCTCTCAATCAGCGAATAACCATTCAATTTAGCCCCAAAACCGCACCAATAGCGCGGCTTGGCCTCCTGCCCCAGGATCGTGCGGTTGGTGAGGGCCGCGAACCTGCAACGAGCGGCCCAATTCCTGCACCAATCGCCCCCGACAGAGTGTTCTGTCCGTTATACTGGTGCGTTACCCTCGAACCGGTTCCAGCCAGAGGCTGCAACCAAGCAATTCGCAAGCTCATCGCACTCGCCGACTTCCCTTGACGTCATGGGTTGAACGGTGTGTGCTCAGGACCCGAACGTGATTCAGAATCTCCGCAACATCGCCATCATAGCCCATGTTGACCATGGCAAAACCACGCTTGTCGACAAGCTGCTTCAGCAGTCCGGCACGCTCGACATGCGCAAGGAACAAACCGAGCGCCTGATGGATTCCAACGCGATCGAAAAAGAACGCGGCATAACCATCTTGTCCAAGAACACAGCGATTCGCTGGAACGATTTCCGAATCAATATTGTTGATACACCCGGACACGCCGACTTCGGCGGCGAAGTGGAACGGGTTCTGAGTATGGTCGATTCAGTACTGCTACTCGTCGATGCTGCGGAAGGCCCGATGCCTCAAACGCGCTTCGTGACACAAAAGGCTTTTGCTATGGGTTTCCGCCCTATCGTCGTTATCAACAAGATTGATCGTGAAGGTGCGCGACCTGATTGGGCGCTCGATCAAACCTTTGAGCTGTTTGACAACCTCGGTGCCACCGATGAGCAACTCGACTTTCCAGTCGTGTACGCATCAGCCGTCAACGGCTATGCCGGTCTGGAACCAGATGTTGCCGATGGGGACATGACTCCATTGTTTGAAACAATCGTGAAGGAAGTACCAGTACCAAAAGTGGATTCCGAGGGACCTTTGCAAATGCGCATCAGTTCGCTCGACTACAACAGCTACGTTGGCGTTATCGGTATTGCTCGCGTGCAGCGAGGACAATTAAAGCCAAACACGCCAGTGCGTGTTGCCAGTGCTGATGGCAGCGAGCGCAATGCCAAGGTGTTGCAAGTGTTGGGCTTTCATGGACTGGAACGTATAGAAACAGAACTAGCCGAGGCTGGCGATATTGTTGCCATCACTGGCATAGACAAACTGAATATCTCCGACACGCTCTGCGACCCTGCCTGCGTTGAAGCCATGCCAGCGCTGACGGTTGATGAACCAACTATCAGCATGTTGTTTCAACCCAACAGCTCACCGTTCTCAGGCAAAGAAGGCAAGTACGTCACCAGCCGTAATATCTGGGACCGCTTGCAAACAGAACTCCTGCATAACGTTGCCCTGCGCGTAGAGCGCACGGAACAATCAGAAACCTTCAAAGTTTCAGGTCGTGGTGAACTGCATTTATCAGTACTGATCGAGAACATGCGTCGCGAAGGCTACGAACTCAGCGTAGGCCGTCCTATCGTCATCACCCGCACAACGGAAGACGGCAAGCTTGAAGAGCCGTATGAGCAAATCACGATTGATGTAGAAGAACAACATCAGGGCGCCATCATGGAAAAGATGGGGGAACGTCGCGCTGACCTGAAAGACATGGTGCCCGATGGCAAAGGACGCGTACGACTCGATTACATTGCGCCAGCACGAGGCATGATCGGCTTTCGTACTGAATTCCTGACTGCCACCTCCGGAACCGGTCTTATCTATTCTGTGTTCGATCACTACGGCCCACAAATCAAACTCAATATCGGCCAGCGTCGTAACGGCGTGCTGATTTCCAACGGACAAGGCAAGGCCTTAGGTTTTGCACTTTGGAATCTGCAGGAGCGAGGTCGCTTGATACTCGGCGCTAATTCGCAAGTCTATGAAGGACAGGTAATCGGTATTCACTCACGTGAAAACGACCTTACCGTCAACTGCCTCAAAGGCAAGCAGCTGACCAATGTTCGCGCGGCTGGTACCGATGAAAACATTGTGCTGACTCCACATATCGACATGAGCCTCGAGCAGGCATTGGAATTCATTGACGATGATGAGCTGGTGGAAGTCACGCCTGAATCAATCCGTGTCAGAAAGAAACACCTGACCGAATCAGAGCGCAAGCGTCACTCACGTCAAGCTAAGGCAAGCTAAGACTCAGAAGCCCAGTTCGCGAGATACTTCAAGCGCGCGTTGGGCGCGCTTGCGAGA
>CAZQOI010000064.1:4586-7066 GCA_964594905.1 uncultured Granulosicoccaceae bacterium | reverse complement strand
CTCAGAAGCCCAGTTCGCGAGATACTTCAAGCGCGCGTTGGGCGCGCTTGCGAGAATCTGGGTGGCTGGCGAAGTAATCGCTGGGTGGTGCCTCTTCGTTCGACGGGTTAGACATCTCTTCGTCAATTTCGTCGACGATCTTCTTTGAATCACCAAACTCGGTAAGGCGAACGATGACATTGGCAAAATGTCTTGGGTCCTTGCCTAGCTCAGCCATTTCCTTGAATGCAAATTCATCTGCCTCTGATTCGCTCTTTCTCGAGTAGTTGCTTTGCAACAGAAACACCGGCACACCAACGGCTACCTCACCAAGGCCACTCAAGTCTCCAAATGCAAGACCAAGAACGATAGAAAACGCTGACGCCTGTATAACGTGCTGCATGCCATGATGTTCAAGTACATGACCGATCTCATGCAACATGATCGATTCCAACTCATCAGGATGCTCAACCATCGCAACCAATGCGTCGGTAACGATAATATCGCCACCCGGCAATGCAAACGCATTAGGCGTATTTAACATCTCGCGAAAATGCAACTTGAGGGTAAAGTCATTCTCGGGCACCCCGGCTGCAAGCGCGTTAAAGCGATCGGTAAGTTCCGCTTGCTCTGTTTCACTCAGGCTGGTCGGTTTCAGCATCAGTTTGTCGAGTGTTGCCAAGGTGCCAATCGACACGGTTTCATGTGCCGAAACAGGCAAAGCATTGGCAATGTTTTCCGATGCTGCAGGAACACCCCAGCGAATACTCGCGAAACTCACACCAACTGCGACAACTACTCCAACGACAACCCACCGCCAACTGCGCTCGAAGCGGTGAAACATAAGTGTGCGCGCACCTTTGTGTGCACTGCCAACGAGAAATTCATCAACCGCATCGTTCTCCAACGTTTCGAATACGGAACCATCGGACCAGGACAAGCGCCGCACCATCGAACCTATGCGATCACTCACATCGACGTCATTTAGTTCGCCGCGGCGAACAACGAGATCATCAGATATCAGTTCATAGTGCGATTCAAAAACGCGAAGCTTGGCTTCTCTTCGCGTAGAACTGTTTGCTTCAAACCAGTACCCGGTGATCATGGCTTGTCAATGCTGGCTTTAAAAACCAACATCCATATCCATATCGAATGCTTCGCCAAGTTCATCAGCAAGTGCACCAACCTTCTCTTGTTCAGCGCTGACAAAATTATCCAAAGATTCCTCGGCATAGACAGCCGTGTTATCTGCAAGGTAACGAGCCATACGAACCTTGGTCCACGCATAGCCGAGTCCAAGGGTAATGATCAAAATAAAAATATTGCTGAGCGAAACCCACCACAGTCCTCGCATAGTGACAGTAGATTCAGGGTCGACCCGTTGATCAAGCAAGCCATTGACAAAAAGATGTTCGCGCAATCGCGAGCGAAAGTAAGAGGTAATCAAGGTACCAAACAAAAACAACACGAGATAAAAGAATAAAATTAAAGCATAAGCCATCACGATACTGGACGGCCCAAGTGCCTCAGGGTTTTTGAAAATCTCAAGCATCTCGAGGTTAAACAAACCCAGCGACTTGAAAAGATACCCAAGTACTATTCCGATCATCGTAATACCGAAATAGATAAGTAAGGATAAACCAATGGCTTTGAGATAGATCGCATAGAATCGCCCGGTTGACAGCTCACCACTAAACTTGGCCGTACCGTATCGATAATTGCGTAACAGATAGTTGGCGAGTCGCTTATGTACCCACGGGTACATCAGGTATGCCGCGATTAAACCAATAGCACCGATCCAAATAAGCGAGTCTACCGCGAAACCCGTTTTGTAGAGAATGCCAGCGATCGCCGCGGCCACCAACAATGGAATCAAAGGCATGATCAGCAGGTACATGTACATTGGCCCAAGCTTGCCATCAAAACCAAACCGCACATTGCGAAAACTCGTCATGCGCATATTGAATTTGATCGAGCGCCACATGGCCCAGGGCAGCAACAAAGCCAAAAAGATAAAACCACCAATGGAAACAAATGGACTGATCGTGCCGCCAATCGTGATCGCGATAAACAACACTACGGCGATGATTCGACCGAGCAGAATCTGCATGCCTTTCGCGTGATAGTCGAAACTGGAATTATCCAGCACAGTATTACCGGCAAAATAACGCCGAGTTCTTACTTTGGCCCATGCAGAGTAAATATAAAGCGTGATGATAGATAGCAGGATATTGACGATCCAGATCTTGAAGTATTCGCCACCACGACCAGTAAATGAAAACGGATACCGCGTTCCTTGCTTAGATCCTGCAAGCATATCTAGCTCTCTGCGATTAAATTTTCGTTAGTGTAGTCCGAAAGACTCAGGTTTGCCGTGCTTCCGGTCCATGATCCATTGTCAGATATTCCCGCGTTTGCATCTCCGTCAGGCGGCTAGCGGCACGCACGAATTCAAAACTAAGTTTATCGCCACTGTAAAGTTCATCTGGTAGAGCCTCAGC
>CAZQOI010000064.1:0-4486 GCA_964594905.1 uncultured Granulosicoccaceae bacterium | reverse complement strand
GCGCCGTCAACAAATTCACTAACAAGATAGATCGGTTCGGTTTGCATCAGGCGCATTCGGTAATCAGTATCACCGATCATCTCAAGCACTTTGTTATGGTTCTTGATCTGCGCAATCGCAGGGAGAAAACGGGCACGCTGCAAGCCATCGCGATACAAGCCATCTGGCGGTACGTTTGATGTCGTCACAAGCGTCACCCCACGCTTGAATAGTGCCGATAATAAACCGCCCAGCAACATCGCATCGGTGATGTCGTTAACATGAATTTCGTCAAGCAATAACAAACGAGCTTTCAATGCCCATTCATCAGCAATGATTTCAAGCGGATCTTCCAAGCCTTCCTTGGTTCTTAAATCGTTGTGGATGCGTTGCATAAAACGGTGAAAATGCAGCCGCGTTTTATCCTCAAAGGGCAAGCTATCGAAAAACAAATCGCACAGATGAGTCTTACCTCGACCCACACCACCCCAAAGATACAGGCCAGTGACGCCTTCTATCGAAGAGGATGTCGGAGAAAACCAACGGGCAAAAATTGAGTCAGAAGGTCTCGTCCATGCCTTGCGTCTGGCCAGGTCAGCAGCAATCCGATCAAGCAACTGCATGACGTCGCGCTGCTCACGGTCGGGATTTAATCGCCCTGATGAGACCTCAGCATCATATCGACCAAGTGGACCCTCGTCGTTCATCACCTGACTGCGATCTACAAAAGACGACGATTAAACGTCGCCATTGATCCTGCGGGCCCGAATCGCCCGAATGGCCACTTTTTGCCGAACCAGCACATAGTGATGTAATACATCAAGCTCATCGGCTGATAAATCAACAAACTGACAGTGCAGTTCACCACCCTTATCAGGCAATACATCGACATAGCCAGCAATCGGGGCTGCAGCGGTAGGGATATCGAGGCTGAACGGATAACGCCTGTTGGGTGGGACCACATCAGGTGGAGTAGAAAAACCAGTCGCACTGATTTCGAGCACGCGGCTTAGCTGACCATCGAGTTGCAGAATGATTGGATCATCCGGATCAGGAACAACGCGATACGCCGCACGTCCAGTCGGTTGTTCGCCTACGGTGATATTGATGTCAATCATGGCTTACGTCGATCCACGAACTATGCACGAAGCCCTGGCGGAACCAGCACTGCCAAACGCCCACGCAGGCGCTGCACATTATTATCTTCGAGAATGATCGAAGCACCCCGGTAAGCAATCTCAGCGGTGACTAACTCCCGGTGATGCGCTGCTCGCAAACGACCCAACAGAATACCCATCAGTATTGCCAGACTCAGCCCACAGACAAACGGTAACAGGACAGCACCCGTAAAATTCAAACCACTTGCTGGCGTGACAAAGTGAATGACAGAACCAAGGACACCGATCATCGCCGCATAGAACGCGGTAAACAAGAAAACATCGGTCGTCATCTGGTGATACATGCGTTCACCAGCAAGGCGACGTTCAAGGTTGAAGCGAATAGACGTTTCAGTGGCGGCGTCGCCTATCAAATGACAGACCTCTTCAACCTCTTCAGAATTCGAGCGTATATCAGCGACACCCAGCAGACCATCTCGGCGACTGACATCGCATATCTTCATCATGGCGCGAATCATCTCTTCTGGAGACGTACCACCACGGATACCACGTACCAACGCAATTTGTAGAGCCTGACCAATCTGAGCAGTTGGGAACGTCAGCAATAAGGCGGCAAGCGTGCCTCCGAACACCACAATGACCGGCTGAACCACATCGATAAGATGTTGAGTGCCGCTCATATACATAGCGAGACCCACAGTCAGCATGGCAGCCGCAAGAATAAGCGGAATTACTTGCCAGACTTCTACGCTGTCGTATTTACGCACAACCAATTCGTCTGAAGTCAGGGACACGTTGTCTCAAGTAGTCGGAAAACACGGAGGCTTGCAAGACAGCTAAAAATATGTTGAACCTCACAAGCGTGAAAAGAGAATAGCAGAATACCCGCGAGTGAAAAGCTGGATTTACAGCTCTGAAATAACTGATTTTTCTTGAAAATTTGCTACCGGCTAGTCAGTGCGCTGCTTAGCGAGCTAGTCAGCTAGCCGTTCAGAGCGCTAGTTAGCGAGCTAGTCAGCGAGCTAGCTCAAGCCAAGGCGGTACGTCAGTCTCGACATCACGTAAACGCGCATCATGAATCAGGGCGTCAGCGTCAAACGATTGCAATAAGGTCCAGAACGCCTTGGAATGATCCAGATGGCGAGTATGCGCAAGTTCATGCAGTAGCACGTAGTCAACAAGCTCTGGTTTCAAAAACATGAGCTTATAATTAATACTTAAGGTTCCACTTGATGAGTAACTGCCCCAGACAGTGCGCTGACCCCTGATCGCGAGCCGTCGGTAGTGCATACCGTGACGCTGGGCAAGCATACGCAGCCGTGGTTCGAGCACTTCCTGGGCGAGGCCTTTGAGCGCTGAGGCAATCGCTGTCGCCACGAGCGCCTTATCGTCGCTCTGCACGCCCAACTCAAGCTCCGAATCGCTTTTCCAGACTACCGCCTTTTCCGGACTGTCAGGTGTTCGATAGACAACCGAAATCTCTCGATCTATCGACTGCAATTTCAAGAGCAACGGAGGCCAGCTCCGATAACAGGCCGGGGTTTTCTGATTCAGTTCATCAAGGGCGGCGAGTGCCCAGTCGCGATGTGATTCAACAAAATTGGGGACCTCTCGCCGAGCGAACCAGCGCGGAATCGTCACGATCAAGCCACGACCTGGTGCGACGCGAAGCGTTGCCCGGCGCGCCCGCTTTGATACGATAAGCTCAAAATCGAGGGCGGGCTCAAGATCAAGCGCCATTTGGCTCGCTGCAACCTTCAACTCGTACTGCCCTCTTTATTCGCTATTCTCTGTCAGACTATAGATCGAAAAACCCGCCGACACCCAACTAGATAGAAATAACAAGATGTCATTACTGACTATCACCAGCATTCTACTGACAGTATCTGCGCTGTTCGCCTACGTGAACTATCGCACCCTGAAATTGCCCACGACCATCGGCATCATGGTGATCTCGCTGCTGTTTTCTCTCGTGCTGGTGCTGCTTGGCATGCTCGGCTACGAACGCGGTATCGAAACCGCGAGCAATATCGTCGCGCAAATCGAATTCGATGAAACCTTACTCAATGGCATGCTCGGGTTTCTGTTGTTTGCTGGTGCCATGCATATCAATCTGCATGGACTGATGCAACACAAATGGACCATCGGTCTATTAGCCTCTGTTGGCGTAATCACCAGCACCTTTATCGTCGCAACGGGCGCTTATTTTCTGTTTGGCCTTTTTGGTTTCAATATTCCCTACATCTACTGCTTGTTGTTTGGCTCACTGATCTCGCCAACCGATCCAATCGCGGTCATGGGTATTCTGAAAACCGCTGGCGCCAGTAAGTCACTTGAAATAAAGATTGCCGGCGAATCCCTATTCAATGATGGCGTTGCGATTGTGGTGTTCCTCGCGATCTTTGGTATGGCAGTGCGCGGAGAAGCATTCGACGCACAACACATTGCCATCTTGTTTGCACAAGAAGCATTTGGTGGTGCCCTGTTCGGCTTCGCCTGTGGCTGGCTGGTGATGCAAATGCTCAAACGCGTCGATAATTATCAAGTTGAAATTTTACTGACGCTTGCATTGGTATCCGGTGGCGCTACAGCTGCTGCTGGTTTACATCTTTCAGCACCTATCGCAGTTGTTGTTGCAGGTTTGATGATCGGCAACCATGGACGCCGTGATGCAATGAGTGACACAACTGTTCAGCATCTCGATACCTTCTGGGAATTGATCGATGAGATTCTCAATGCCGTACTGTTCCTGATCATCGGTCTGGAAGTGATGGTGCTGAGCTTCAGCTTGCAAATCTGGGTCGCAGGCGTACTGATGGCTGCATTTGTCCTGTGCTCGCGCATAATCTCTGTCGGCATTCCAATCAATGCACTACGCAAACTTAATTTCGAGTTTCACCCGCATGCGGTAAAGATTCTGACGTGGGGTGGTTTGCGTGGAGGCATCTCGGTCGCGCTGGCATTGTCAATTCCACCGGGGCCTGAGCGCGATGTGATTGTGGCGGTGACCTATGTGATTGTGGTCATCTCAATCCTGCTGCAAGGTTTGACAATCGGCAAGTTGGTAAAGGCCACATCCATGGATCAGGATGAAGACGCTATCGCCGAACGCAAAGCAGAGGCTAATTTACCGGCTCAATGAGTTCGTGCTTAACAAGCGTGGATTGAGGTGTTCTATCGGGTATCAGTTCGCGCAACAAGCGCAACATGTCATCCGGCCCAACGGGTTTGTGCAACACCTGCAAACCAGTACTCGCGACTTCTTTTAATCGCTCTGGCGAGGTGTCGCCTGTAATGATTACAGCGGGCAGTTCCATCTCGAGCGATTCGCGAATGGCTGCTACCGCATCCACACCGTTTTGGTTATTTGGCAGGCGATAGTCAGAGAA
>CAZQOI010000063.1:14362-17339 GCA_964594905.1 uncultured Granulosicoccaceae bacterium | reverse complement strand
CTGCTATATTAAAGAGTCGAGGGATAACGGATCTTCCCGTCCATCTCGCCTGACATAAGCGTCGTTCTGTACACGCCCCTGAGCTCCCTTACAAAGGCAGTTCCTGAGGCGCTCCACAGACACCATAGACGCCTGGCAGCAAACAGTATCGATCGTGACCCTGGAAACTGGATAAAGACTGGGACACGAATGCGGACGCATACTTTGTTCGGCCGTGCCTTTACTGGCAAGGCCCGACACGCATGCGGCCTACTTAAAACAATTCGGATTCTAAACACCCGGCCAACTCAATGTTGAGTATGTATTCCAAGCTGGCACACCCCCGACTTGCGAACAAATCGTTTCGCAGCAGCTGTGTGCGCGCGCATCTCAAGGGGGTATGGCCGTGAGGGAATCCAAAGTGGATCTCATAACTAATGAAAAGAATGCTCATCAATGCAACTCACGAAGAAGAGTTGCGAGTAGCCATCGTTGATGGCCAACGTCTCGTCGACCTAGACATAGAACACAAATCACGCGAACAACGTAAGTCAAATATATACAAAGCCAAGATCACCCGCGTCGAGCCAAGCCTCGAAGCAGCTTTTGTTGATTACGGCGCTGAACGACACGGCTTCCTGCCCTTCAAGGAAATTGCCCGCGAGTACTTGTCCGGTGGAGGCAAAAGCGATGGCGGTCGTCCAAATGTCCGCGATGGCATCAAGGAAGGCCAGGAAATTGTTGTCCAGATCGAAAAGGAAGAGCGCAGCAACAAAGGTGCGGCGCTAACCACCTTTGTCAGTCTCGCCGGTCGCTTTCTTGTGCTGATGCCCAACAATCCTCGTGCTGGTGGTGTATCCCGCCGCATTGAAGGTGATGACCGAGCCGAGCTCAAAGCCGCTATGCAAGACGTCACCGTGCCTGATGGCATGGGTACTATTGTGCGAACAGCGGGCATTGGCCGTTCGGCCGAAGAGCTGCAATGGGATCTCGACTATCAGGCAGCCATCTGGAAAGCCATCAAGGACGCCGCCGTCGAGCGCAAAGCGCCCTTTTTGATCTACCAGGAAAGCAACATTATTGTCCGTGGCCTACGCGATTACTTCCGTGGCGATATCGGTGAAATTATCGCTGATGAGCAAGCAACCTTTGACCAGGCGGCTGACTTCATTCGCATGTACATGCCGCAGAACGAACGTAAGCTCAAGTTGTATCAAGATGATGTTCCGCTGTTCAATCGCTACCAGATCGAATCGCAAATCGAATCTGCTTTCCAACGCGAAGTCCGCTTACCGTCTGGCGGAGCACTGGTTATCGATCACACCGAAGCATTGATATCAATTGATATCAACTCTGCGCGTGCCACCAAAGGCGGTGATATCGAAGAGACAGCGTCCAATACTAATCTGGAAGCCGCTGACGAAGTCGCCCGTCAACTTCGCTTGCGCGATCTTGGTGGTCTGGTCGTTATCGACTTTATCGACATGATGGCCTCCAAACACCAACGCTCTGTTGAAAACCGCCTGCGTGAAGCATTGAAGCAAGATCGAGCAAGAGTACAAGTGGGTCGGATTTCAAAATTCGGTCTGCTCGAGATGTCACGCCAACGACTACGACCTTCGCTAGGTGAATCTTCGGAGAATGTTTGCCCACGCTGCCATGGTCACGGCACTATCCGAGGCATCGAATCAACCGCTTTGTCCATTCTTCGTTTGCTTGAAGAAGAAGCAATGAAAGACAACACCAATCGTGTTCTCGCCGATGTGCCAGTTGAGGTTGCAACCTATCTATTGAACGAGAAACGCGCCAGTATCAGCGAGATTGAATCGCGTAATACGGTCAATTTATTGATCGTTGCGAACCCGACAATTGAAACTCCAAATTACACGCTCGAACGTGTTCGCATGACTGAGGCAGATCATGAAGCACTGAACAAAAAGAGCTATGAGCTGGCGACTGATACATCAGAAGGCTATTCGCCTGCTGAAGCCACTGCTTCCAAACCCGTCGAACAAGCAGCAGTCAGTACCGTGTCACCACGAGCACCTGCCCCAGCGCCAAAATCCAGCAACGAATCATCGAAAACAACCGGTGATGACGAAGGGCAAAACACAGGTATAAAACGTTTGTTTGGTGCAGTTGCATCGGTGTTTGGTGTAGGCGCTGCTGCTAAGGCTGTAGCCAAGAGTCAATCGGAAAACAAAACGCAGAGCGAAAGTTCATCCAGGCACGGTAATAACAACAACAAACGCAACGGATCTGAAGACAACAGTCGTCGTCGCGGTAAACGCTCAGGTAACCGGGGTGGACGCGGCCGCAATCGAAACTCGAACACAGCCGCGGAAGCGAGAGAGTCTGGTCAAGATGATACCCAGCAAAGTGAAAATCGTTCTAGCTCTGGACGGGGCAACGGCCGAGGACGTGGGCGCGGTGGAAATGCAGCTAATGACTCGCGACAAAACGCTGATTCAGGTAGAAACCCACGCGGTCGTGGTCGCGGCAAACGCCCAGAAAACAAGGACAACGATTCCGCTGCGACAGCCAAATCAAACGCCAATGCAAAGGACGAGGCGCAAAACAAAGACAATGATCGTCAGGCCATAGCGGTCAATGCTGATGCTACTAATACAAGTGGCGATGCACAACGCGACGACAATGGTAACGCCCCTAGCCGCAGCCGAGGTCGCCGAGGAGGCCGACGTCGAGGTGGTAGAGGGCGCGGTCGAAACCAGGGCGAAAATAACAAAAGCGAAACAGCGTCGGACACCGACACTAACGCTGCGAACGCTAGCGGCAACGGTTCCAATCCAAACGCTGGAAGTAATAAAAGCACGAATGACAAACCAGCAGCCGCTACAGCAAGCTCCACAGTGGGTGCAGGTTCCAACGCAAATGCAGCCGTTACCGCAGGCGCAAAACACAGCGCAGCAACAGCGTCCACAACAGGCGCTGCGGCGGTAGCATCAAACGCTGTATCTAGTAGTCAATCGAGTAGTCA
>CAZQOI010000063.1:11485-14262 GCA_964594905.1 uncultured Granulosicoccaceae bacterium | reverse complement strand
AGCGCAGGTGACGGCGAGCAAAAAGAAGCTTCCTCAAATTCTAAAAAGCGTCGCGGCGGTGGACGTCGTCGACAGCGCGTCGACTCAAAGCGCGCCGCTGCAGCCGAGCGAGACAAAACAGAAGATGGTAACAAGGCTGACACTAGGGACACCGGCAGTGTTGCTGGCAGCGATAGCGGTAGTAGTGGTAGTGACGACAATTCCGCTCGAGTCTCTGCACGCCAACCAAGCCAGCTAAAAAGCTCAGTACGCTCGTTAGCGAATCGCGAGGAATCAAGCAGCAGCAATAACGGCAGCAATAACAGTAGCAGTAGCAGCAACACTGGTACTAACGCCGGCGCTCCAGCAAGCAATAGTTCTTCGTTCGCGTCGCGTCGCGTTGTCGATGTAAAAAGCGAGTAATAACTCCCCTGTCTTACTGTGTCACGTGGATGCCATAAGGCATCTGCGTGTTTTGCTTACACGCCATTAAGTCGGTCAATCCGTCAAAACAAACCTGCGTGTAGCCAACAAATTGACTCCAGAAATCCGTTGTGGGAAGCAGGTAGCGCTTCCTGACGGTTTATTCCTGTCCATATGCCTATTACGTACTGGTTCTTTGGCACATGCCTTGCTCGATTGTATCCAGCTGTGATAACCAAATTTATGCGTTACCGCGAAGCAAACGGTTACCCAAACAGGCATTAAAAATGGCAAAGATATTTGTACTCGGTGGCGACGGATTTTGCGGCTGGCCCACCAGTCTGCATCTATCCAGCCAGGGGCATGATGTCGCTATCATCGACAATCTGTCACGTCGAGCTATCGATCTTGAACTCGAAGCAGGTTCTCTGACCCCTATCCAGCCAATGGGTACTCGTCTACGAGCATGGAAAGAAGTCAGCGGTAACACAATCAACTTTCACAACATCTCTATCGGTGGTGAGTACGAGCAACTGTTGAATCTAATTCTTCAGGAAAAACCCGACACTATCGTGCACTTCGCCGAGCAACGTGCTGCACCATACTCAATGAAGTCATCACGTCACAAGCGCTACACCGTCAACAACAACCTTAACGCTACTCACGACGTTCTGGCAGCGATCGTTGAGTCTGGCCTCGATATTCATTTGGTTCACCTCGGTACGATGGGTGTGTATGGCTACGGTGCAGCCGGTATGCAGATCCCTGAAGGGTATCTGAACGTCACAGTCAAACAAGGTGAACTGGAAACAGAATCAGAAATCCTGTATCCCGCAAACCCAGGTTCGATCTACCACCTGACTAAAACTCAAGATGCTCTGTTTTTCCAGTTCTATGCAAAGAACGACAAACTGCGCATCACTGACTTGCACCAGGGAATTGTCTGGGGCACGCAGACCGAGCAAACAGAGCTTGATGATCGCCTTATCAATCGATTCGATTACGACGGCGACTATGGCACTGTGCTGAATCGCTTCTTGATGCAATCTGCAGTTGGTCACCCACTTACTGTTTACGGTACCGGTGGACAAACTCGAGCTTTCATCCACATCAAGGACACATGCAAGTGCATCGAACTGGCGATAGCTAATTCACCTGAGCGTGGTGATCGCGTCAGCATACTTAACCAGATGACAGAGACTCATCGGGTTATTGATCTTGCCAAAATGATTGCAAAGGTGACTGGCGCAACGGTTAACCTGGTTAGCAACCCACGCAACGAGGCTGCTGAAAACGAACTGGACGTAACCAACAAGCAGTTCATTAGTCTTGGCCTCGAGCCAACGACGCTCGAACAGGGTCTGGCTAACGAGGTCACCGAAATTGCGAAAAAGTACGCAGATCGATGTGATCTGTCAAAAATCCCTTGCGTGTCTTTGTGGAATCGACAAGATGACGACAAATCTCATCTTCGACTGGTCGCCTAAATACGCAGCCTAATCGCAGTCCTCCAAGGGCAGCACATCTGATTCGATGTATTGCCCTATCTATTCACGAGACACATGTGATGAGCAACCCAAGCTACTCAATTTTCAACTGCAACAACAAACTTCTGAGTTTCTCAGACAACGACTTTGTTGCAGCCCAGAAAGCGTTTTCCGAAGATGATCTCTTCGAACACTATCTGATCAAAGATGCAGGCGCTAATGGTGACATTGCGGCTATCGATATCAATGGCAAACTACACACATTGTTTGGCCCTGCCAACGGTGCAGTGGTATGCGTGAAAACAAATACATCAAGCAAGCAGAATCTGGACAAGCTTGTCGCATTGTGGGAAAACGCAGGGTATGCCTCCCCCGCGACTGTCGAAGTTTCAGACTTTGATTCACAAGATACCGCAGTTGAAATTTCAAGAACCTTTCTGACACAACTCGGCGCTGAGCTACATCAGGTTTCCGAAGATGCTGTCAAGCTTGACAAGCAAGTTGCTCTGTTGCGTGAAGACCTTGAGGATTACCGTCGAAGCATTCTCGAACTGAAGCTTGAAAGCCGTTTGCGAGGCAATTTTCCATCACTGACATTTGAGCGCGATCCGGAAAATTCATCGATCGCTATCGGTTCAAACCAATGCAAACAGTTATTACCCTACGCTGGCAATCTGATGTCGGCAATTGCAGTTCACGTTCCCGATTTCACTGCCAATCATAGCGGCACCTTAGTCGCTCGGCTTATTGCGCGCGAAGACGAATCCGAACTGGCTGAATGGAAAGTCGATGCCTGGGACATGCATGGACCATGGGTACATTTTTCTTTGCTGAAAAGAATCTCAACCCGCTATCGATTTATAGACCTGGTTCTTGAATGGGAAGGCT
>CAZQOI010000063.1:10002-11385 GCA_964594905.1 uncultured Granulosicoccaceae bacterium | reverse complement strand
AGTACCGGTAACATCAAAAAATATTTAAAAAATTGCGACGCAAAACCTGTTGGTGTTTTGTTCGATAGCGGCTGGAACAGTATCGTCGGCCGATCTGATAAACCCTTGCAGGTGAAATTCGAATCCCCAAGCAGCGATTTTATCGTCATCCTGCAAACTCGCTCCGACAAAGATGATACCGCTTACGGACATGCATGGTTTCGCGATCTCAAGGTGATTATGTTTTCACCGAATGCCTGATCGGTAACAGCTTCATGGATACTAAATCGTTCGAAGTCAGCGTCGTCATTACCGCCTTTAAAATCGGTCCTGTACTGTCGGATACGATTCATAGTGTCATATCTCAATGCGACGTTAATTTCGGCAATATAGTCATCGTCGTCGATGGTTGCGGATTCACGAAAACAACTCGTAGTACATTGTCACGGGTGTCCAGAGCTCATGATGATCTGGTCCAGTTCATCTGGTTGGAAAACGGCGGCGTATCACGCGCTCGCAACATCGGCGCACAGTGGATTCTCGAGAATCGACCTGACACTGATGGTATCTATTACATCGATGGCGACGATCTACTCAATCCGCTTGCCATTACAAAATCAGTAAAAGCACTTCAACAGGCACAGTTGGAAGCACCTGAGAAGAATATCGGCTGGACCTATTGCAATCAGAAACAGTTTGGCGACGACACAACCACTCTGGAGTACCCACGAAGCGCTATTCCGAATCAGTGGTTAGCGAACAATATGAGCCAACCCAGCTGCCTGATCGATCGGAAGATGTTAGATGCAGGTGTATTCTGGGACGAGGGAATGCGTAAAGGTATCGAAGACTGGGAATACTGGCTGAGCGCCATCGAGGCAGGCTTCATTGGAACCAATGTACGCGACGTTTACTTGAAATATCGCCGCTTGACCGGTAACCGCTCTTCATTGAATCGCGCCAATGATGCGATTACCAAAGATTACATGCGTCAAAAGCATAAGGCCCTCTACACGACTAACTTTTTCCTTGAAAACGAACACACACTGTTTCCCCGCTGGGCGTTTTCAATTAACGATTCCCCGATGACGTTCAAGGTCGGAACCGATATGAGCCTGCCAATGGCAACACGGGATCACAACTATCTGCGCCAGTCCTTGAGCTATCGCTTTTCAACGGCCAAGATTGGCTTGACGATTGTCGATCCTTACTTCCCGGACATGATCGCGTTCATAGATCCGAATGACGCCCATATTATCAATGAGCTCAAGATGACACCGTCTATTCTGAGGGAGATGGAATCCATCGTTTCAGAACATGGCTTGTGTACATTCTCGATAGAGGATTCACTAGCTCAACACAATGAAAATGATAACGACACCAACACCAACACCAACACCAACA
>CAZQOI010000063.1:2898-9902 GCA_964594905.1 uncultured Granulosicoccaceae bacterium | reverse complement strand
ACACCAACACCAACACCAACACCAACAGTGACAGTGACAGTGATGTCAACGATATTCATGTGAGTAAAAAACTCACATCCCTCGAATCAATGGCTTCTCGCCACTATTCGAGTTATTTCATTTCGATCAAAGAACTCTTTGCGCTTCTCGATATCGAGAACACGCAATTAAGTGATGTACAGGTACTCGACGCTCTCAGCGAATGTTCATCCAAACATCTGGAAATGACTATCACTGGTTTGCACGATCCTGTTCGCGGCAACTCACTTCCAGGACAATCTGCTAATGAGCAACTCAATAATTTGGTGCTCGAGCTACACGGTATCTATCGCTTGCCGCCTGCCCTGTCGCTGTTCAATCAGGATTGCCACCATCTGTGCGGCTCTCATTTTGCGAGTCATGAAAAACTCGGAACCGACATTCTTGGCGTTTGGCCAATTCTGCCAAAACTCAAAGGCAGCAAACAGCAGATAGGCCTACTCGTCACCGAAGAGTCGAGAAACGAGCTCGATGAGATTATTAAAGACATCAGCTCGGTAACCACTGAACACCACATTGAAATCAACGTACTGCTCATGGGTAACAATGCAAGCATTACCGATCTTATTGATAACCCCTTGATCGCAAGTATCGGGATTATGGAGCGGTCACTGGATATGCCCATACTGAAAGAGCACAACGGTTACCTGGGATTGCCCGCCTATGAACTCCTGGATGAAGTCACACGACAAGATATAGTCGGCTACATGATCGGCATGGATGTCGTAATAGACCTATGTGGCCCATGCGCTGCCAGCGTCATGACAAATCTCCAGTCACAAGGAATACACACCAGCACCTACATCAAAAACGTGCGAACCGAAACAGTCAACACAACACACGTTGGAAGCGAAAGTGCATCGCAAGGGGACGATTCAACAGAGCTATCCACCGATCCAGTAGCAATTCAGGCCTACAGTGGCGCGTACGGGAGTTTGATTGTGCCGAGTAGCAATGACGCACAGAAACTGACTTCTTACGGAGTTACGCCAAACGCAATGGTGAGCTGCGCCTCCAATCTACTGAATAAAGTGTTTGATCAAACTATCAACGAAGCATCAATAGACTCTACTAAAAATATCTCTTCAAACGATACTGAAAGCGAACGCTCACTAGCTGCCTAAGCCACGAGCGTTCAATAACAACGTATTTAAAAAAACACCAATTCAAAATGCCTACCATGCATGCAACAAGCAACAGAACGGAAAGTGCTGATTTCACCAATCAGCACTCTGATTCTGTTGATACGGTCGTTATCATGCCGGTATTCGCACAGGCACCGTATCTTGGTGAAGCATTAGATGACGTACTGGCTCAAAAAACCAGTGCCAATTTCAAGGTTGTCCTGGTCGACGACGCCTGTCCCGATCCTGCGACAGTCGCCGCTTGCCGAAAAGCCTGCAGTGCAATGTCTGACAAGGTGTTTTACATCCGTAGCCGCGAGAATAAAGGGCTATCCAATGTTCGCAACATTGGGGTCAGTTACGCACTTGAGCGCTGGCCAGAGGTGTTCTCAATCCTGTTCTTCGATGGTGATGACCGGATGCACGATCATTTGATCGAGCGTTCACTTTGCGCCCTGCGAGAGTCAGTCAATGATGACAACGCCGAGCACAAAATTGGTTGGGTATTCGAGGATGGGGACCACTTCGGGAAAGATGGACTGATACTACGGATACATAAATACTCAGCCTTGTTCAGCATGGCAGGCTGCGCTAATACATCTTCATCGATGATCAACGCGGACATGTTCCGAGGTGGCCTCCAGTACAACGAGACCATGGTCTCTGGTGGAGAAGACTGGCATTTCTGGTTACAGGCGCTGAAAAACGGCTTCCGCGGCAAATTCGTTCCGCAACTTGGCTTTCAGTACCGTCTACGTCCGGGCAGTATGGCGCATCGCTCATTAAAAGCCGCTGATAAGAACCGAACATCCATTCGACTTTCTCACCCGGAACTCTTTCACCCGGACTTCTTTCTTAGCGAGGAGCAAAGCGAAGCACCGCGCTACGCCGTATTCACAACGGACACGCAACCGAACAGCATACAGCAAGATCGACAAATCACTTTTCCTGATCTTCAATCCCTGGTCAGGGATCTCCTAGCCTACGAAAAGCTGCCGACTCATCCTGTCGCGCAATACGTAATATTTTCGACAAGCAATTGCCTGACTGATCTTGATCGCGAAGGCCTGCTTGACTGGTTGCTTTGGCAAATGGAACTACAAGCCAACACCAGCAACATCATCGCCGCTCGAATCCTGCCCGCCACTAATGATGAATCTATCGCGTCGTTTAATTTGGATATTTCATTAAACCGCCAAATCACCGACGGCAGCCTATTTTGTGTGTCAACAAAATGGTTACTGCAGCTTGGTGGAAGTCAGGATGCAACTCAAAAGTCAGCGATTTCGGAAAACTTAAGTGAATCAATTGTGTCAATGACAGGTGTCAATGCCCAACCCGTTTACAACGAGTTCGAGCAATTCATTGAACAGTTCAACACACTGTACTCAACGCTCTGCCAATCCAATTCGAATCACGATTTCGACACCTGGAAACCATTCGGTATAGATAGGTTCGATTTTAGTGATCATTTCTTTGACGCAACCCCACTACTGCCAGTGGCAAACGGCAAAAACGAGATACTTTGCGTCATCCGGCAGGAAGAAATCGAAAATGATGATCAACTGCGGCAGGATGTCATGGAATTTGCATCACAGTGCAAAGCAAAAGACAGAATCTGTACGTTACTAACCCTAGGTAGTTGCATAGACAAACCGCTAGCATCCCATTTTCATCGCCTGCTGATAACTCAGGAGAAGCTCAACCACCATCGGATGGTAGCTGAAGCAGGTGACAAGGCACTACTCGGTCTGCTACTACCTTTTGGTTCAGTTGTTTCGTTTGGCGCAATGGACTACGCATCTGATTTTAATCAGCTTCGTCGCTATGGACGTAAGGTGTTCAATGTTTTTACAGGTAGAAAGAACGTGGATCAGCTAGTCAACACAGACCTAATTAATTGTTTCAAGGTATTCACCGGAGTTCTCTGTACGGATGCAAAAGCTGAGATACGCGCGTTGGCACTGGGTGTCAGCGAAGAACAAATTGTACGCCAAGTGCCAGAGGTCATAGATGGGGCACGTGGATTTGTCGCCACTCCCGAATAGACCGCAGTAGCAGATAATGATCGTCTCTAAACAGATCTCGAATCAGGAAGAACTAAAGCCGTGATCGATAACGATACTGCGTGTCAATGTCCTCATTGCACATCTGGCGAATTCTACGATCCGGCGGACTATCAACTTGATGTCGCCTCGCTCGATAATGAAAGAACGAAAGGTGTCAGCGGCATACTCAATACCCGCACCGATTCATCAACTATCGCAGCCTGCATCGATTCCTGTATCCATGCACTGGATGAGCTCGTCATTACTTACAACTGCCCTTTCGACAAGCATCTTGATAACACACTTGATATTTTAAAGGCGAAAAAAGCGCAGTATCCTGAAAAAATCAGCTTGATGGAATACCACGTACCGTTCGATTGTACTATCGATCAGGGCGAACGAATTGGTGATCATTTGTACAAGACGGGAATCCATACACAAGCCAATATGCATAACCTCGGTATGCAACGCGCCAGATTCTCACATTACTGTCGGATTGATGGTGACCAGATTTACTTTCCTGCATATCTAAAAAAGGTCTGCGACAGCATCAAGAATGGTAGCGAGCTCATCGATGTGCTTGGCAACTCAGTAAATCATAACAACGAGCACATATTGACTACCTACAACATGTCAATGATCAACATCTTTCCCCACGATGGCCTGTGGTATGTGTCGACCGATCACCAGAAATACCGTGATTCATTCAGTGGCTGTGGTGATCATGTCATTCACAAGATCAGTAGCCAGACGATGTACGCAACTAAAACCGACTTGAATCACAACTTCATTGGCCCTGACTTGTTCGTACCTTATGAACGCCAGAAACAAAAAGGTGCCGAGCGACTAACGAGCAGCAGCTACATAGGTTGGATGTCCTTTCACTGTAAGCATGTTTCAGCATTTCAGCGTTATCACGATTTTGCTGAGGAATTTAACTACATGGAACGCTATCGCAAAGACGTCTTTCTTCCAAACTTCGACGATTTCGTCGAAATCAATACTGCGCTAGAGAGAGATTTCGATCAGTTCAGCAATATTTCACCCAACTGGATAGTCGGAGCATGGGAAAAATCTTGGGAACAACGAGCCCGCATGGTCGATGTCAAGCCGTTGGCCAAGATGGACGAGCCTGGTTTTCTCAAGGCTTGCAGCCGGCGCTTTAGAAGGTCCAAGACTCGGCGATACTTGCGGCAGCTGTCGACGCCACTTGTCGGTTTCGCACGCTAACAGAGAGACGACATATGGTTATGGCCAGAGCCATTACCATCCTCTTCCACTAAAGCTTGCTTGATACTAGCCAACTACCTATCGATCATCTTGTGGATTGGAAATTGCTAGTTTGAAAGGTATCTGAAACTGCGAGCGTATGGGCACGCATTGTAGGAGGCCGACTATGACAATATTTGGGAGCCAATTATAAGTCATGAGTACCAATGGGGAAATGCAGCTGATTCTCGGCACATCACCGGAATCCAATTGGCAAGCCATTAGCGAATTTTTTGAACTCGCTGGCTGGGCTGTGTCGCATAATAAATCGAAAGCCTGCTACGAGAAATTTAACGCAAAAGCATCTGCCAGCCAACGTTTTATACTCCTGCACAGTCACCCGGTAGAGGCAATCGCTCACGCTATTGACAACGGCACACCTCCTGAACAGGCTAGAGAGTCCTGGCTAAACGCTGCCAAGGAAATGGTCGATTTCTACACCAAACATCGTAAACAGGCCGTAATGGTCTACATCCCCAACCTGTTGGCCGAACCGAAAGCACAACTAACAACTGTTGCTGCCCACCTGGGGCTTAAAGAAAAACCTCAATCAACAATCTCGGTGCAAACGGTGCATGCGCCGATGTTGGACCGGATACTGGCTAGCCAGCTATTACAGCAGAACCCAGAGATCACTGCCCTGCTCGCCAGAATTGAGGCATGCACGATTCCGCAAGAAGGTCATAGCTATAGTGCATCTACTCTGGATATCAACGCAGCGAATCGCCAACTGGTCACACTTAAAACTAATCTCAAAAAGAGCGAGCAGCTGTCTGAATTAACGTTGCAATCGAGACAATACCAGGAAGAGAACGAAATCTTAATGAATCAGTTGCACTTGGTTCAGGAGAGACTAGAGGCAAAATACTTGAGCTATGATCAGCTCAATGAACAGCTACTTCAAAGTAAAGAATCGGAAACTGAGATCGCTAAACACCGCGATCAGAAGGTGTATGCCCTGGCGGTTGCAAAACATCAAATTCAGTGCTTGCAAACGGAGCTGGACGGCTTCAAAGCAAGCACCTCCTTTAAAGTCAAATCACTGCTTAGATCTATAAAAGCAAAAGTCTGGAGCTCCACTTCAACTCCAAAACTGGAAAAACAGGCAGAACTGATTGATCAATCCGGAATTTTCAATGAAGGCTGGTACCTGACAACGTATCCAGACGTAGCTGAGACGAGTGTTGATCCTATTGTGCACTATCTCAAATACGGTGCTGCAGAACTCCGGAATCCAAGTCCAGAATTTGATACGCACTGGTACCTAAGCAGTCATCCGGACGTAGCAAAAGAAAACATGAACCCCGCGCTGCACTACTCCATGTTTGGACAGAACGAGGGTCGTCTGACCAGCCCACATGAGCATCAGTCACATTCCTTAGCTAAAGCTGCTTGAGACTAGTCAAGAAATCCATGCACACAATTCTTCATATCGGCGCGGGCAATGCTAACGAACTGCCACAAATGCTTAAATCCGGGGCCGAGCAAATTACACTGGTTGAACCTAACCCCGAACTAGCAGAACAACTGCGCCAACGAACCGCGCAGCATTCACATGTAACGGTTGTAGAAGCTGCGATCACTACAGATTCAGCCAACAACAAACTTCAGGAATATAATCTGCCAGAAGCTAGCAGCCTATATTCAGCTACCGGTTTAAAAACACTATACCCAGGCCTGAAAGTTAAAAACACTCACACAGTCGCAACGTTAAGCCCTGATCAACTGTTGGCAGAACATGGCCCACAATCTGGCGAACAGGCGATGTTGGCAATTCAGGCTCCAGGCGAAGAGCACATCCTTCTTCAATCGCTCATGAAAACAGACCAGCTCAAACAGTTTAGCGAACTTAGTATAAACGCCAACCCGACACCCTACTTTGAAGGCAGTGTAACCGCTGAAAAAACTCTGCAAGCCTTGGTCAACTATGGATACCAGGTTACCGACGACAATCAACAAGACCCCGATTGGCCGAGTTGGAAGTTGGCTCGCGATCCACTAAGCGATGAAATCGGCACATTGCAGGCTGAGAACGAAGCGTTAAAGGCCAGCACTCAAAAGTTAAATGAGCAGTTGAAACAAAAGTTGGTACAAGAAGGTGAAAAATTCTCCGAACTCACCGAGATACTGGCCATCATGAACAAAGCATTACAGGCGCATCAAGCTACGAATGCGAGGCTAGATGATCTGGAAAAGAAAATCGTCAATGTAGGCAACAACCTGACAGCTTACTTAGATAAAAAATTAGTCAAGACGGTCAATTTTCTTGAAAACACCATTGCCTTACAAAACTATTTCAACACTGGCGAACTTCCATTAAACCAATACGGCTGGTCTATCAATACCGATCTGGCTATATATTTGATTGAAAAAATGGAAGCTGAAAAATATGATTTAGTTATTGAATTTGGTTCAGGCAACTCGACAGCCCTGTTCGCCAAAGTGCTGATGACAATGAAATCGAATCAAAATCCATTGGAAATCGATTCCGATGCACCTACAGATGCACCTACAGATGCACCTA
>CAZQOI010000063.1:0-2798 GCA_964594905.1 uncultured Granulosicoccaceae bacterium | reverse complement strand
GATGCACCTACAGATGCACCTACAGATGCACCTAATAGAGTGCTCACATTTGAGCATAACATGCACTACCACGAGCAAACATCCGCAATGTTGCAGCAAGCTGGGATTGAACATATGGTCGATCTGGTACATGCACCACTTGTCGATTACAACTACCGTGGCGAAGAATACTTATATTACGATTGCGACTCCGCTCTCAGCACAATTGCCAAACACTACAATCACAAAGCACCGAAAATCCTGGTTTTAGTTGACGGTCCACCTGGAGATACCGGAATTCACGCCCGTTTCCCAGCGTTACCCAAACTACTTAAGCATCTTTCTACAGCAACTTTCGACTTAATTCTCGATGATTACAATCGAACAGAAGAAAAGGCGGTAGCAGAGAGCTGGGTCGACTTGTTAAACGAGAGAACAAGAATTTATACCGAGCAAAAGATACCGCTAGAAAAAGGGGCCATTTGTATTTCAATTGGAGCCTCGGCCAATCAGAGCCGATAGTCAACTTGTTGAAGCCTGGGGGGGCATCATCAATGAATAACAATAATTATCTACTTAAATCCGCAAATAGCGCCTTTCGCGAAAAGCGATATGAAAAAGCGTTAGAGCTGTACGAGAGAGCCTCTGATATATACGGTAGGCAAATCGTTGAATTCAATATCAAGAGCTGCCTAAAACACCTGGGCCGCGATAAGGTTGCGCAGCTTAAATTTGACCCAATTACACGTCTACTGCTAGCTAATTCAGAGAAAATCAAACTCTCCGATAGTGAGAGAAGTGCCGCACTTGCTCATTATGACAAGTTGAAGGCAGTAAAATCTGAAGCTTTACCTACAAAGAAGGTTAACCCAATCCCTGGTGACTGGCCCAAGGACCTTGAGCTTGCACCATTACCTGATGGACCAAATGACTTTGAATGGTATCTGGCTAATAGATATCACAACGAACATATATCGCCTACGGTTCAAAAAGACGAAGAAATTGGCCTCAGCATTGTTATTCCC
The DNA here is from genome assembly GCA_964594905.1 of uncultured Granulosicoccaceae bacterium. Lineage (GTDB taxonomy): Bacteria > Pseudomonadota > Gammaproteobacteria > Granulosicoccales > Granulosicoccaceae > Granulosicoccus. Next base: position 1,794 of record CAZQOI010000063.1, on the reverse strand, counting down.
ACTTTCAACAGACACAGAATACTCGGCATCACACTAGCCTGTCTGAGTCATCAAAAAACTGAATATCCTTTTGAAGTCATTGTCGCGGACGACGGCAGCAAAGAAGACCTTACTCAAGTAGTTCGCCAATTTGAAGACAGCCTTGACATAAAATATGTCCGACAAAAGGACTACGGTTATCAGCTTTGCGCTGTAAGGAATCTTGGCTTGAGAACAGCCAGACATGAATTCGTGTCTATCCTCGATTGTGACATGGCTCCAGGCATCAACTGGGTTCAATCATACGTCGAAGAACTAATTAAATGCGATGACATAGCCTTGATCGGTCCACGCAAGTACGTCGACACACACAACGTCACACCGGAACAAGCATTAGCCGATGAGCAGATGATTGCGAAATTGCCAGAGGTTCGAACAAGCAATACAACCTGCAATACCAATAAAGGGGATATCACGGTTGATTGGCGACTGGAGCACTTCAAAAACACTGAAGACCTTCGCTTGTGCGATAGTGCGTTTCGATTCTTCTCTGGTGGCAATGTCGCTTTTTCTAAAAAGTGGATTCGTAAAATCGGATTTTTTGATGAGGAATTTAATCACTGGGGCGGAGAGGACAACGAATTCGGTTACCGCTTATTCCGAGCTGGCTGTTTCTTCAAGGCAGTACACGGTGCTATGGCATACCACCAAGAACCCCCAGGCCTTGAAAACGAGACCGACAGGAATGCTGGCAAAGCAATCACCATGAAGTTTGTTAAAGAAAAAGTACCCTACTTTTACAGAAAATTGGTATCGATTAGTGAAGCTAAGATACATCAAGTACCATTGGTATCAATTTACATTCCTGCATACAATTGCGAAGATTCGATAAAGCGATGTGTTGATAGCGCACTAAACCAAACCATTATGGATTTGGAAGTGTGCATATGTGACGATGGATCAACTGACGGCACTTTGGAATTGCTCAAAGAATGCTACACAGATCACCCCAGAGTTAGATTTCTGTCAACACCAAATGGTGGCATAGGCCCAGCCTCCAACCATGCAGTAAAGCTATGCAGAGGTTTTTATATTGGCCAACTTGATTCAGATGATTATCTGGAACCTGATGCCGTTGAAATATGCCTAAAAGAGTTTTTTAACGACCGATCACTCTCCTGCGTATACACCGGAAATCGAAATGTTGATCCAGACGGGAACCTTATCGCAGTGGGCTACAACTGGCCTGAACATTCGCGAGAAAAACTAACCTGTTCAATGACTGCACACCACTTCAGAATGTTTTCAGCAAGAGCGTGGAATTTAACCGATGGATTCGATGAAGAAATCATCAATGCGGTTGACTATGACATGTACCTGAAATTGAGTGATGTTGGACCATTCAAGCACCTTAACTATATTTCATATAACAGAGTACTACATGGTGAGAATACATCCATCAAGAAACTAGGTGCCCAGAAAATCAATCACTTCCATGTAGTCAATCAAGCACTCAAGCGTCAGAACATTTTTGACTGGAAGCTTCACGCGGCCGACTCGGAAGACGAAGCCTGTCGAAAATATGAATGGAGCAAAGTGGCTTAGAGTATTAGCCAAGGGAAAGGGAAATTGTCAATATGGCGACCCAACGTCGCCACTTATTGAACGTGTGAATGTCACATGGGTCGTCAGCGATACAGTAAACCACGTTGTAGAACAAGTACGTGGCTAACACGTTTGCATATGCCGCGACGAGATTTCCAGCCGCGGATCGAGTAGCTCGTGACTTAAAATTGTAGAAATGTCAATACCGAG
>CAZQOI010000062.1:0-18379 GCA_964594905.1 uncultured Granulosicoccaceae bacterium | reverse complement strand
CGATGACAGGAAAACGTGAGTGGCCAGATTCAATGATCAGTGGCAGGATTTCCTCTATCGACATCTCATGCTTGATGACGACCATCTGTCCGCGCGGAATCATGATGTCGCGCACCCGCATCTCGACAACCTGAAATACCCCTTCAACCATCTGCAAGGTATCGGCGTCAAAGATCTTGCGAGCCTGCGCATCACGCATTAACTCGAGTAGTTCTTCGCGGTCCCGTGGCTCACCCCCCATGGCATGGACCAGTCGGTCCATGAGGGAGCGACTACTGCCGCCTTCAGATGTATCTTCGGTCATGAGTTCAGTATAGGCTGCGCAACGGCTTCGAGATAGGGGTTCTTTATGCCAGACGCTGATAGTATCTGAATTTCAGCAGCCTCCATCGCATCGGCGTCTTGATCAGTTTCGTGGTCCAGACCAAGCAAATGTAGTGTGCCGTGAACAATAAGATGGGCCCAGTGATCCAATGGTGCCTTAAGTTGTGCTTCAGCCTCAGAATGCACTACCTCTGCACAAAACACGATATCGCCGAGCGCTTGCACAGAATCCAGTTCAGGCATTCCCGATGGAAAACTCAGTACATTGGTAGGTGCATCTTTGTCCCGGTAGTCGCGGTTGAGCAATTGAATCGCATCGGCTGATGTTATCAACACAGAAATCTCGACTTTATCCGCGACTGCACTAACGTTGGATTCATGTAGGTAATCGACGGCTCGCCGGCACCAAAGTTCAAAATAGGAACTGTCTGGACAAGCTTCGCGCCAGAGCTTTGGCAGAGCTTCATCACAGTGCAAATCAAGCGTCAGCATCGAAACTTTTAGTCGTCGTCAGATTCGACAGCATCGTATGCCGCAACAATGCGCTGCACCAGCGGATGTCTGACCACATCAGATGCGGTGAAGTGACAAAAGCCCAAGCCGTCAACACCATCAAGCACACCTTGTACATGTTTTAAACCAGATAACTGATGCCGTGGAAGATCAACTTGCGAGACATCACCGGTAACAATCGCCTTCGAACCGAAACCGATACGCGTCAGGAACATTTTCATCTGCTCGACCGTCGTGTTTTGCGCCTCATCCATAATGACGCAAGAGTGATTCAAGGTTCGACCTCGCATATAAGCCAATGGCGCAATTTCTATAACGTTACGCTCGACCAACTTTCCCACCCGTTCGATACCCAGAAACTCATACAGGGCATCGTAGATAGGACGTAAATACGGATCGACCTTTTGCATCATATCGCCCGGCAGGAAACCCAATCGTTCACCTGCTTCGACCGCTGGACGGACCAGCACTAGTCTTTGAACCTGATCAGCCTCAAGGGCTTCGACCGCTGCTGCAACTGCGAGAAAAGTCTTACCCGTTCCAGCTGGTCCGATACCAAAGGTCAGATCGCGTTCTTTAATGCTACTGACATAGGACTGCTGACGTGGACCACGACATTGAATGGTTGCTTTTCGCGTCTTGATGATGACATTGTCAGATACTGACGGCGTCGCTTCCTGCATGGCTTTCAATCCAGATTCCTGTAGTGATAGATGCACTTGCTCAGGAAGCAGTTTGCTGCTCTCGGTCAAGGCATACAAATGATTTATAACTGATTCTGCACTGCGAGCGGCCTGAGCCTGCCCTGAAACAGTAAACTGATCGCCGCGATTGCTAATTTGCACCGCAAGACGTTTTTCTATTTGCTTGAGATGTTCGTCAAACTGCCCACAAAGCTCCGCGAGACGTTGGTTATCTGACGGATTCAGGCGGAATTCTAGTCGTGGCATACAACAGCCTGATAACTATCGCCGTCTACAGTAGGCTTTATCCCTAGCAACTCGCCACGAAGCGAATTGGGTAAAGCTTCGGTAATGACAACGTCAGCAAACTGCCCGATCAAATCTTTGTTCCCAGCAAAATTAACCACTCTATTATTTTCGGTACGTCCGCTGATCTCATTCGGATTCTTGCGCGCTGGTCGATCGACCAACACTCGCTGCGTGCTTCCCACCATACTAGCGCTGATAGCAGCCGCCTGCTCTGTGATCAAAGCTTGCAGTGCTGCAAGACGCTCCTTTTTAACAGTTGCCGGTGTGTCATCAGCCAAGCTGGCAGCCGGTGTTCCTGGGCGCGCACTGAAAATAAAACTGTAGGAATGATCAAAGCCAATATCGCGTATCAGCGACATGGTAGCTTCGAAGTCGTCATCAGTTTCGCCCGGAAAACCCACAATAAAGTCTGACGATAGCGTCAAGTCTGGTCGAGCTGCCATCAATTTTCTTATTTTGGATTTGTATTCGATCGCGGTGTGTCCGCGCTTCATCGCAGCTAACACTCTGTCGGATCCGCTCTGCACAGGTAAATGTAAGAAACTCACCAATTCCGGAACCGTTGCGTAGGCTTCGATTAAAGAATCATTAAATTCAACCGGGTGCGATGTTGTGAACCGAATTCTCTCGATGCCATCTACGGCCGCGACATAACGAATCAACAACGCAAGATCTGCTGTACCACCTTCATGCATCGGTCCGCGATAAGCATTAACGTTCTGACCTAAAAGATGTATCTCTCGTACGCCCTGTTCGCTAAGCGCCATAACCTCAGTCAGAACATCATCAAGTGGTCTGCTGATTTCTTCACCACGTGTATAAGGCACTACACAAAAACTGCAGTACTTACTACATCCTTCAATGATCGATACGAAGGCACTCGGCCCTTCCGCCTTAGGTTCTGGCAGGGCATCAAATTTTTCGATTTCAGGAAAACTGATATCAACCACAGATGAACCGTGCTGCCGACTTTGCTTCACCAGTTCAGGTAGTCGATGCAAGGTTTGCGGACCGAACACAACATCAACAAACGGTGCACGCGCATGAATGGCATCACCCTCTTGACTCGCAACACAGCCACCGACACCGATGATGACGTCTTTACGAGCATCTTTAAGTGGGCGCCAACGACCTAACTCGGAGAATACTTTCTCCTGAGCCTTTTCCCGAATCGAGCAGGTATTGAGCAACAAGATGTCTGCCTCGGCAGGATCATTGGTCGCTTCCACTGCTTCGTTCTCGGCAAGCACGTCGAGCATTTTGGCCGAGTCGTACTCGTTCATCTGACAACCGTGCGTCTTGATGAATACCTTTTTCGTCATGGAGGGCAAAGCGCTGAGAAAACGCCATTATACGCCTAGCGTCGCCACAGGATTTGTCTGGATTTCCGCCTTTAACCACCCTGTACTGTCGACACTGGCGCAATTCGGCCTGCCAAGCGCGTAAACAACGCTCTCAGGAGCGCCGTGAGGTGTCTTTGTCGTACCACATACGGCACAAACGCCGGCTGAAAAGTGCTCCTGGAATGAGCATCAGCAAGGTCTGCCCGACAAGCTCCATCGGCCCATACCACTCAATTTTTCGTACCGACGTGATGACAGGGTCGATATCCAGAATACGAAAGGACAGCTCGCGCTTACGGCCCCAACGTTTTAGCTGCCTTGACAGAAAAATCTCTTCACCGGCGTATACCTTGTCGCTGAAACCGCCAACGTCGTCAAACGCGTCGCGACGGCAAAATACAAAACAACCAGCGGCCAGTCCAACTCGCTGTGACAGCCAGTTCCAGCCAGATATCGCCCGTTGTGCACTCTTTTTAATTGGTTTATCCGGTGCGATGATTGATCCACCACCCACCAGCTCGCCACTGTCCAATCGATCAAGTGCCTCGCCTAACAGAGCTTGCGAGCACGTTGTGTCTGCGTCCAGGAAGACCAAGGCATCGATATCGGTATCGAGTGACGCGGCACCTGCATTGCGAGCTCTAGCAATTTGGTTATAAGGTTCAAAAACAACGGTCGCACCATGCGCCGCTGCAATTGTCGCGGTAGCGTCGGTCGAATTGTTATCAACAACAATCAGGTTCCCGTGATGCGAAGTACGGGCTTCAAGCTCAGCTATGGTTGCTGTAACACTCTCAAGTGTTTTACCGAGAAACTCGGCTTCGTTCCAGGCGGGAATGATCAGTGCGTAGCGCATAAACACTATTGTCCCACGCATGGGATAGATCAAGTGATGTCAGCGCAGAAACACTTATGATTTCGCGACTACTGTGTCGCCAGACCTGGCAATACTGAGACTCCGCGGCGAATACCACGCCGCGGAGTTTGTTAACGCTACCCGAGGTGGGTAGACATAACTCTAGTAACGATAGTGATTCGGCTTGTAAGGACCCTGTTGGCTCAATCCAAGATAATCAGCTTGTTCGTTCGACAGTTCGGTCAGATTCGCACCAATTTTTTGCAAGTGCAAACTGGCAACTTTCTCGTCAAGTTCTTTTGGCAGAACATGTACGTCAACATCATATTGTTCACTGCGCTCCCACAGTTCGATCTGTGCCAACACCTGATTGGTGAACGACGCTGACATAACGAAACTTGGATGACCTGTTCCGCAACCAAGATTCACCAGTCGACCTTCAGCAAGCAAGGTGATGCGTTTGCCATCAGGGAAGATAACCTGATCAACCTGTGGCTTGACGTTTTCCCAGGTGTACTGACGCAGACCAGCTACATCAATTTCATTGTCAAAGTGACCAATGTTGCACACGATAGCCTCGTTCTTGAGAGCTTTCATATGATCGTGAGTAACAACGTTTACGTTACCAGTCGCTGTAACAACAAGATCAACTTGATCAGCAACATCGTCCATACGGACAACGCGATAACCTTCCATTGAAGCTTGCAATGCACAGATAGGGTCGACTTCTGTTACCCAAACTGTTGCACCCATACCGCGGAATGCTTGCGCACAGCCTTTACCGACATCACCGTAGCCTAGTACTACCGCGATTTTGCCAGCGACCATGACATCAGTTGCACGCTTGATACCATCGAGCAAAGACTCACGGCAACCATAGAGGTTGTCAAACTTGGATTTGGTGACTGAGTCATTAACATTGATCGCCGGCACCTTGAGTTCACCATTTTTCGCCATTTCAACGAGGCGATGAACACCAGTGGTCGTTTCCTCAGACAGACCTTTAACGCCCGCCATTAACTCTGGGTAGTCCTTATGCATCATCACGGTAAGATCACCACCGTCATCAAGTATCAAGTTAGGAACCCAACCGTCAGGGCCTTTGATAGTTTGATGAATACACCAGTCAAATTCTTCATCGGTTTCGCCTTTCCAGGCAAAGACTGGAATGCCAGCGGCGGCAATAGCCGAAGCTGCATGATCCTGTGTAGAGAAAATATTGCACGAAGACCAGCGAATTTCTGCGCCAAGATCAACTAATGTTTCGATCAATACAGCAGTTTGAATCGTCATGTGTAAACAGCCCGCGATACGCGCGCCTGCCAAAGGTTTTTTGCCTGCGTACTCTTCACGCAGTGCCATCAGCCCAGGCATTTCATGCTCAGCGATACGAATTTCCTTACGGCCCCAGTCACTAAGGCTTAAGTCAGCGACTTTGAAATCGCCAGTTTGATTTGTTGCACTCATGTGTGTTTAATTCCAGTAAATGTCAGGTCGTTAATTGAGTCGTCGAAACGCGTACTCAAGCGATACCAGCGGCTTGTTTGAGCGCGTCAGCTCGGTCAGTTTTTTCCCAAGAGAAATCCGGGTGCTCGCGACCAAAGTGGCCATATGCAGCAGTTTGCTGATAGATCGGACGCAGTAGGTCAAGCATCGTGACAATGCCGTACGGCCGAAGATCAAACACTTCACGGACGATTTCTTCGATACGACGGTCATCAACCTTGCCTGTGCCAAAGGTATCTATCGTGATTGATGTCGGTTGCGCAACACCAATCGCGTAAGAAACCTGAATCTCGCATTTGTCAGCAAGGCCAGCAGCAACAATGTTCTTCGCTACGTAGCGACCAGCATAAGCGGCTGAGCGATCAACCTTGGATGGATCTTTTCCAGAGAATGCACCACCACCGTGACGCGCCATGCCACCGTAGGTATCAACAATGATCTTGCGTCCAGTCAATCCACAGTCACCAACAGGTCCACCTATAACAAAATTGCCGGTGGGATTGATGTGAATATTTTCAGCAGGACAACTATCCAACCAGTTAGTGGGCAGAATCGGTTTCAGTATATTTTCCATGACGGCTTCGCGCAGATCGGACAAGGCTATTTCAGGATCGTGTTGGGTCGAAAGCACAACCGCATCAATACCTGTTGGTTTGCCATCCTGATACCTGAGTGTCAGCTGACTTTTTGCATCCGGGCGTAGCCAAGGCAAAGTACCATCGCGTCGCATCTTGCTTTGCTGTTCAACCAATCGGTGTGAGTAAGTGATCGGTGCTGGCATCAGAACATCGGTTTCATTAGTGGCATAGCCAAACATCAAACCTTGGTCACCCGCACCCTGTTCCTCGGGAGCAGAACGATCAACACCCTGCGCGATATCCGGAGACTGCTTACCTATACCGTTTAGTACAGCACAGGTTTCCCCATCAAAGCCGACTGCTGAGCGGTCGTAACCGATCTCAGTCACGGTTTTTCGAACCAGCTCTTCCAGATCCACATAGGCGGAAGTGGTGATTTCACCTGCAATAACGACCAGGCCAGTCTTGACCATGGTTTCGCAAGCTACGCGAGCGCTCTTGTCGCGAGAAAGAATGGCATCGAGAACGGCGTCAGAGATCTGATCAGCCATCTTGTCCGGGTGCCCTTCGGACACCGATTCAGAGGTAAAAATATAGTCGCGGGCCATGAAAATCATCTTCTCAAATTAAGTTCAGCGCGCATTGTACCTATAAACACATAAACATTTCTTTATATGATTACTAGATTTAAGATTTGTGTCTGGTCTTTGGCGGTACTGATACGCATAATCACGTCGATACCAATGGAATTCGCATTCAATGTTATTGATTTCGCGCATTTGTTCGCCCAATTCGCTAGGGCTTTTGATTGCTCTGGCGCTGCTCGCCGGCTGCGACGGGAAAGACCCGACATCCACCGTCTCAGAAGCGCCAGAAACGCTTGCATCTGGCACTACCACGAAAACTGAAGAGCGCATCGGCCGCATCGGCATGCGCGCACGGATCGGCTACGACGTTCTGGAAGCTGTCGCAGCCCAAGAAATACCGACGGCGCAGACTGTGACAGGCGACAAACGGGTATGCAAACGCATCCTGGGGATCAAGGCCTGCGGCACTGCCAATTGGAATGTGAATGTGAATCGTGTGGGCCCTGCCCGGGTAAAAGGCGTTGATGACACCGTCCAGCTTGCACTACCCATGGCTTTCGACGGTGTTGTTGGTATCGATGGCAAGGTTGCCAGAGCCTTACAAATGAATGCACTTGATATCGACGGAGCAGTGTCTACGGTGATCAACGTAGCGATGGACATGGCCGACAACTGGTGCCCTAAATTTCGTACAAATGTAAATTACGAATGGACAAAAAAACCACGTATCGCCTGGCAAGCGGGTTTGAAGTTCAGTCTTGAATCCGTAGTCAATGATGCACTCGACAAACAACTGAGTAATCTTGATTCCAAGTTGAACGAGTCGATCGACTGCGAGGCGTTTCGCACTGATCTGCAACAGTACTGGCGTAACTACACCTTTCCTCTCGCGTTACCAAACGACCAGAACATGCACTGGAATATTAAACCTATAGGTTTTGCGTTCTCCGGTATCCACGCCAGCGATGACGCGCTCGGATTCAGCTTTGCTGTCGACGCCAAGAGTGTGGTTGACCAAGCGCCGATAGACACTAAGATGCAAACACTACCAGCACTTAAAGTCATAGACCACAGTGACAACCAAACAAACTTTGCCCTGTTGATGCGCGCCAGCTATGCGCAGCTGGAAACGGCCGCCAAAGCTAGTGTTATTGGTCAAACTTATCAAACGAACTCAGCCGCAGGGCAAGTTACCGTTGTTATAGATGAGCTAAAAATAAGTGGTAACCCAGAAGGTGTGACAGTCAGTCTTGGGTTCGATGCTGACCTACCTGGTGCCAAGGCAAATACCAATGGAGTGGTACATTTAACCGCGCTACCGCAAGTCGACTCAGAGGCAGAAATGATTCGCCTTGCTGATGTGAAGATGACCAAAGTACTCGACAACACCTTGTGGCAGCTTATCGGTTCAGTGTTTGAAAGTCAGATAATCAACGCGATCGAACAAAAAGCAGTGGTTGACTTGTCGACAAAGATTGCCGACCTTGAGGCGAAATTGATCACCCAGTTAAACGACCCAGAACGTACTGGAGGCCTTAAGCTTTCAACAACAAACTTGTCTCTCAGCTTGCTCGAATTAGTACCTGAAGCTGAGGCGCTTGCTGCCATCGCTCAAGTATCAGCGGCCATTGATATCGATGTACCGCTGGATGTTATCAAAGACCGGCGATAGAGCTGTTACAACAAACTCCCCGACCTTTGGACGTTTACATTCCGGTTACTAGAACGGAATATCGTCATCAAACTCAGCACCCGCCGCTGTCGCAACCGGAGCTGCTGCAGGCGCTTGTTCTGCCGGACGTGACGGTTGAGAACGAGGTGCCTGATTAAAATCGTTACCACCTGAACCATCTTGTCGACCACCAAGCAGCTGCATATTGTTGGCGATAATCTGGGTACTGTAACGATCCTCCCCACTGTTCTTGTCTTGATACTTATCAGTGCGGATTGAGCCTTCGATATAAACTTGTGAACCTTTCTTCAAGTATTCACCTGCAATTTCACCGAGACGGTTGAACAAAGTAACGCGGTGCCACTCGGTGCGCTCCTGCTTCTGTCCTGATGTTTTGTCAGTCCATTGCTCTGATGTTGCGATACTAATGTTGGTTACCGCTCCACCGCTTGGCATATAGCGAACTTCGGGGTCCGCCCCGAGATTGCCAACCAGAATGACTTTGTTTACGCCTCGTGCCATGATTATTCTCCTCGTCTGTTGTACCTGCACCATTCCATGACGCAGCACCCGCAGGGCTGTATTTCCGAAGGGGAAATTGTACCGCAATCCCGGCGAATTTCCGGCGCTGACAGAGCTAAACGCTGATGATTGTTACGGCGTCTGTTTGTAGAGCGATTTGTCGACCTTGAGATAGGCCACACCCTCATCTAGCGCCATCATGACCTCCAAAACACCCTCGCGGGCGTTGAGCTCTTGCAACACCAAATCGGCTTGCGACTGCTCTTCGGCGGTCAGTGCATGGCGAAGAGTTGTGGTTTTTGGCGGAGCCTTAAAGCCATAAAGAACCACCGCCCACCCCAGAATTAGAACCAACAAGACTGCAGAAACGCCAAGTGGTCCCAAAAATCCGTGCATGGCACCAGCACCGGCTCCACCTATAAAGGCACCAAGAAACTGACTGCTGGAATAGATTCCCATTGCACTACCCTTGGCGCCGGCTGGTGATATTCGCGACACCAGCGACGGCAACAAGGCTTCAAGTGCATTGAAAAAACAGAAGAACACGGCGATAGCGAGAAACAGCATCATCGCGGTTGGGGTCTTGCCGAACGTTAATGGAGCAGCAAGCATCAGCTGTGAGAGACCTAAACCCGCAACACAGACTAACAGTACACCGCGCATGGCCCGACGTTCAGCAAGAATGACCAGCGGCACCATTACCAGGATGGACAACAACACTGCCGGCACGATGATGCGCCACTGCGCACTGCCTTGAATGCCTGCCTCAAGCAACGCCAACGGAACGGCGAAGAATACGGCTGTGACCAGGAGATGCAGCACGAAGATGCTGAAGTCGAGTCTGAGTAATTGCGTATGCCTGAACAGTTTTTTCATGATGCTCAGCCGCGCGCCGGTATCTCTATTGTATTGACTGACCGCTGGATTCGGCACGAACACATGCAGCAGCACAATAGCGATTACCGCAGAGCCAGCGGTTAGCCAGAACAACATATCGATAGCAAACCAGCCAATCAGTATCGGCCCCAGTAGCAGTGCAAGAATAAAGGCAAAGCCGATACTTGCCCCTAAAGAGGCCATGACTTTGGTGCGCTGGGAATCACGGGTGAGATCGGCTGCGAGTGCCATCAAAGCCGCAGCGATTGCACCCGCGCCCTGCAGAGCTCGACCGATGATAACAAGGTAAATCGAGTCCGCTGTGGCAGCGATGATACTGCCCGCTAGCAGCAGCAATAAGCCAAACGTGATAACAGGTTTGCGACCAATGCGATCACTGAGCATGCCAAAGGGAATTTGCAGAACCGCCTGTAACAAGCCATAAATGCCGATGGCTAGCCCAATCAGCAACGGCGTACTGTGGTCATAGTCATCAGCGAACAAGCTGAAGACAGGCAGAATAATGAACAGGCCCAGCATGCGCACCATATAAATAAGCGACAGAGACACCGTGGCGCGGCGCTCGCCCTGAGTTAGTGCATTGGTTTCGCTGACTGACACGGTCGGTTGCTATGGGGTTTCTGGTTGTCGTTCTAGCCACGGCTATATCCTGGCCCGGCGGGTATAGTAGTCGAGATGGACACTATCCGCATTCGCGGCGCTAAAACACACAATCTGAAAAACGTCGACGCGGATCTGCCGCGCGACAAACTCATTGTCATCACTGGGCTCTCAGGAAGTGGCAAGTCTTCGCTTGCCTTCGATACTCTGTTCGCGGAGGGTCAGCGTCGCTATGTAGAATCTCTGTCAGCCTACGCTCGCCAATTCCTGTCAGTCATGGAAAAACCAGACGTCGACATGATTGATGGTCTTTCGCCCGCAATAGCTATTGAGCAGAAATCAACGTCACACAACCCTCGCTCGACAGTCGGCACCATTACAGAAATCTACGACTATCTAAGGCTCTTGTTTGCGCGGGTTGGAACCCCAGTCTGCCCAAAACATGGTGAAGAACTCAGTGCACAAACCATCAGCCAGATGGTTGATCACGTCATGGAACGCGACGAAGGTGAAGCACTTGCCTTGCTTGCTCCGGTTGTCAGCGCACGAAAAGGCGATCACAAGACAGTGCTTGATCGTTTGCGTGCTGAAGGTTTTCTGCGTGCACGTATTGACGGCACGATCACCGAACTCGAAGGCGATATCTCCCTGAACGCAAAGCGCAAGCACTCAATCGATGTCGTAGTTGATCGTTTCAAGGTTCGCCAAGACATTGCGTTACGTTTGGCTGAGTCGTTTGAGACGGCGGCTAATCTTGGTGAGGGTACAGCGATAATTGCACGACTTGATGGTGACGGCAGCGATACCGTTTTTTCAACCGAGTTTGCGTGCAGCCAATGCGGTTATTCAATGCCACCACTCGAGCCCAGAGCGTTTTCGTTCAACAGCCCTCAAGGTGCATGTCCCGGATGCGATGGTCTCGGTATCAGTCAATACTTCGATCCAGAGCTCGTTGTAACCAAACCAGCTTCAAGTCTTGCCAATGGTGCAGTTCGAGGATGGGATCGTACTACCACCTATTACTATCAAATGCTCAAGTCTCTGGCGAAGCATTACAAATTCAAGATCGACACCGCCTTTGAAGAATTGCCAGAGAAAATTCAACACGTTGTCCTATATGGTAGCGGCGAAGACGAAATAAAATTTGTTTATCAAAGCGAGAAAGGTCGGGCAACGCGTGAATCGGTACGACGCTTTGAAGGCGTGATTCCCAATCTCGAACGTCGTTACCGCGAAACTGAATCAAATACCGTTCGCGAAGATTTGTCGAAATTTCTGGCTTCACAGCCTTGTCCAGAATGTAGCGGCGCTCGCCTCAATGAAGCAGCCCGACATGTCTTGGTCGATGGTCACTCGATGACTGCGGTGACAGCCTGCGCTATTGGTGAGGCCAATGCACTGATTGATAACTTTAGTTTACAGGGTCAGCGCAAGGAGATAGCCGACAAGATAACCCTCGAAATTCAGCAGCGTCTGAATTTTCTGGTCAATGTTGGGCTCGACTATTTATCCCTTGATCGCAGCGCCGACACGCTATCCGGTGGAGAGGCACAACGTATTCGCCTGGCGAGTCAAATTGGTGCCGGGCTGCAGGGTGTTATGTATGTACTGGATGAACCTTCAATTGGCCTGCACCAACGAGACAATGACCGTCTATTACAAACACTGAAGTACCTTAGAGACTTAGGCAATACAGTGATCGTTGTCGAACACGACGAGGATGCGATTCGCAACGCCGATCACGTAATTGATATTGGTCCTGGCGCTGGCGTGCACGGTGGCCATATTGTGGCATCTGGCGCGCCCAGTAAAGTCATCAAGAACAAGCAATCATTGACTGGACAGTATTTGTCTGGCAAACGCAGTATTGCCATACCCGAGCGAATCAAAACTGGCAAACAGTGGCTAAGCATTAAAAAAGCATCTGGCAATAACCTTAAACACGTCGACGTCAAGATACCGCTAGGGGTATGTACCGTGATCACCGGTGTGTCAGGTTCTGGAAAATCGACACTGATCAACGATACCTTGTACCGCCATGCCGCAAATGAGATTAACAAGGCGCGGCATACTGTCGCTCCAGTTAAAACCATCACCGGGCTGAGTAAACTCGATAAGATAGTCGCTATCGATCAAAGTCCAATCGGACGCACGCCACGAAGCAACCCGGCGACCTACTCAGGACTGTTCACAGGCATCCGGGATCTCTTTGCAGGAACACAGGAGGCACGTTCTCGCGGCTACAAAAGCGGTCGATTCAGTTTCAACGTTAAAGGCGGTCGCTGCGAGCCCTGTCAGGGCGATGGACTGATCAAAGTTGAAATGCATTTTCTTCCTGACGTTTATGTACCGTGCGATATCTGTCAGGGAAAACGCTATAACCGCGAAACACTCGATATCCGCTACAAGGGAAACAGCATTAATCAAGTGCTTGAGATGACCGTTGAGCAGGCGCATGAATTTTTTTCTGCTGTACCTGTACTTCACCGAAAACTACAGACACTGATGGATGTAGGGCTCTCCTACATAACACTTGGTCAAAATGCCACAACCTTGTCAGGTGGAGAAGCGCAACGTATCAAATTGGCACGTGAACTGTCCAAGCGAGACACCGGTAATACGCTCTACATACTGGACGAACCAACAACCGGTTTGCATTTTGAAGACGTCAATGCCTTACTCAATGTACTTCGCCAGTTACGTGACGCGGGCAATACCATCATTATCATTGAGCACAATCTCGATGTGATCAAGACAGCTGACTGGGTTATTGACATGGGTCCAGAGGGGGGACACGGTGGTGGCAGCGTTGTCGCTGCTGGCAAACCTGAGGACATCATTGCTTGCAAAGCATCGCATACAGGGCGTTATCTAAAACGCCTGCTGTGACAAGTGTCAGTATCAGCTACCAGTTAGTTTGTACGTTGAATTCAACATATTTCTGCCCAACCAATTTGTCGCCGCAGAAACACTAAGAGGCTGACTATAGAAATACCCTTGCGCCTCGTCACATCCAAGTTTCTTCAGAAAATTTAACTGAGCCTCATTCTCAACCCCTTCGGCCACAGTCATAAACCCGAGACTCTTGCCGAGCGCAATTACCGCTCGCACAATAGACGCATCAGCGGAGGACAAACTATCGTCGTCCGCTATATCAACTAGAAACGAACGATCAATTTTCAAGCTAGTAACGGGAAGTTGCTTAAGATAATTCATTGAGGAATAACCAGTACCAAAATCATCTATTGATAAATGTATGCCGGCATCACGCAGCTCGGTCAACTTGCTAATCGTACTGTCGATATCTGTCATCATAGCGCTTTCGGTGACTTCAAATTCCAAGTACTCCGGCGACAACTTATGTTCTGCTATTGTGCCCAAAATTTCATTAACAATATTGGCCTCTTTAAGTCGTTTGGCCGATAGGTTTATCGCAGTGCGACAACGGAATCCTTGCCGTAACCAGGAACTCGCTTGCTCGCACACGGCTTTCAATGCAAAGGTTTCGAGATCAGATATAAAGCCCGTTTGTTCAGCCACAGGTATAAACCTATCTGGCCCAGCTATCGGCTTATCATTACCCTTTCCTTGCCAACGCATCAATGCTTCAAAACCCGTTAAAGAATCATTTTTGAGGCAAATACGTGGTTGATAGTGCATAAGAAACATATCATCAGCCAAAGCTATTCGCATATCCTGATCAAGCTTGAGTTGAGAAATTGCTTCGCTATTAAGCTCCGTTGTATACCAGGCGACACAATTCTTGCCATTCGACTTGGCGTGATACATAGCGGTGTCAGCATTTCTAATAAGCGTTTCAGTATCTCGCCCGTGACTTGGATACGACGCTACACCAATACTCGCTGAGACGTTAACCACCTGGTTGCCGAGAGTACAGGGCTTTGATACCGCTTCAAGTATTCGATCCGCAATGCGTTCAAACAAACCTTCATTTGCAGAATCTGAAATAATGACGGTAAATTCATCGCCACCTAGACGACATAGCCTGTCTCCAGCGCGCAAAATACCTGATACTCGTTTGGCAACAATACGCAATAGGTGATCGCCTGCGCTATGGCCCAATGTATCGTTAATTCGTTTAAAACCATCAAGATCAAAAAACAATAAACCTACTTCGTAACCGTTCTCGCTAGCTAATTCAAAACTCTGTTCCAGAAACTCATGGAACTGTTTACGATTTGGCAGGTTAGTCAAAGAGTCGAAGCGTGCCAATGTCGATAAGGACTCGTTAATCTCCCTCAAGCCACGAGCTTTGACTTCCAAATCAGTGATTTGCCAGCTATGTCGAAGCGCCTGGCTAATTCCAGCAGTAATGGCTTCAAGCTTCAGGAGTACAAGATCACTTTGATCAATTATCAGATGGCCCAACTTGTCACTACCGACGTGCAAGGGATAGTGAACAAATACGGTCTCTGGGTATTGACCGATAATATTTTCCGGAGAAATCTTTATTTGTCCTTCAATGTCTTGAGTATCATGTCTGACACCATCAATCACCGCAAAGACAAGACCTGAATCACTCTGAGTTTCAGCAACCTCTTCACTCAAACGGATCCATGCATAATTAATTTTCATCTCACCGAAACCACGTTCGAGAACATCAAATATTTCGGCTTCATTTGAGGTAGACGCTAAATTCAGGAGAAGGCTATCGAGCGTCTGCCGCGAGGTCTCGTGATCAAATTCAACTCTTGTTCGTACCGACCAAAGCGCCGAGCCAATATGCGAAATGGTATTAACATGATGTATCAGAGCATCGACATGCACAAGATCAGACGGGAATTTATCCACTGCCAAGGTAAGCACCCGGTAAGTGAATTGCCACCATTCAAGAGTGTCTATGTTAACCGGGTGTTCTCGAAGCAAGTCTACGACTGTAAGCGGCAGTTCATTACTACCACTACTCAGTGTGTCAACAATAGAATTCACAAGTCTTTGTTCTATCTTTACAGCTGGCCGAGCCCCACTCAATTTCAAATATGCAGATAAGAGATGCTCATGGACCGCATTCAGACGCTCTTTTTTTGAGCCCGATTGATTTGACGTCTTTACTCTCGCCACGTGCTTTAAACGATTCCCACGAGTCGATGGTCGTATGATCAAATCACAATCAACCTCTATAGATCGACGCTCGTCAAGCAACAAACCTCCAGTCTGATGAACGTTGATCAACCGTTTCAATTCATCGGCTGCCTCTTCGGCAATACCCTCAACATCTTGCTTGACAGTAGTCAAAGGCGGATGCATCGTTACCGCTTCGCGTGATCCGTCGAAGCCGGAGACAATCACATCATCTGGAACGCTAATGCCGTATTCATTCAAGGCGCGAATCGCGCTGCCGGCCATAGCATCATTAGCAGCAACAACTGCGTCAAAGCGCGCGCCAGAGTTTAAGAGCTTGTTTATTTCAGCGTAAGCTTTACCAACGGAAAAATCGCAATCGAGGATCAGATCTTCGTCGATCGCTATCGATTTTTGCTCAAGATGGCGACGGAAAACGGATTCCCGAATATGAGAGTCCGGTTTTGACTTACGCCCTCTTAAGAAGACAAAACGTTTTCGCTTCGATTCTTCGGTCATGTGCGCCATCAAAGCTTCCATACTCAACGCCTCACGATGAACCACACTACTGATGCCTGGAATATCGGCACCCAGGCTGACGGTGGGTAAATGCTTGAGATCGTCAATAACGTATGAGTACTGAAAATCACCCGAAGTACTTTTGCGAGATGCAGTTAAAATAACGTGGCCGACGATATTGTAATCAGCTAGCTCGTGATTTCTGGTTGGAGCTAAAAACTGCGAAGATCCAGAGGGTTCAGCCATTGCTGACATGCCGTAGCAGGCGACATACAGGGTGCCAAATCCTGAAACCGAAAAATGTTTCGACAGCGTCGAAACAAGCGATTTGTGGTAATCCGAATACGTATCGGCTATTACAGCTACGATCGGTTGAGTGGTGTCGCTCACGAAACGCCTCTAATTCCCTATATTGCGTAATCTGTAGGCACTGAATGGGTCTTTTATCGGCTCGAATGGCAAAGTCTGATGCAATACGGCCCAGATCCCGAGCAAATGCAGTTTTAGTGTGAATCAAGCCTCAAATAATCCACGCCGAGCGATGTCCATAGGCATCGGCTATATGGTCGCCGGCATGGCAATCGTGCCTGTCATGGACGCTATCGCGAAATTTCTCGGCGATAGCTTGTCTCCGCTACAGATCACCTGGGGTCGATTTTTCTTTCAGTTTCTCATCATGGGCCTAACCCTGGTGGTGATGTATGGGCCGTCCTCACTTCGTCCAAAGCGCACTGGCACACACGCCATTCGCGGCGTATTACTCGCCGTGGCAACAGCTTTCTTCTTTTTCTCGTTAGTGCATCTGCCTCTGGCCGATGCCATTGCGATATTCTTTGTACAACCGATGATGCTAACGCTGTTGTCCGCGGCGTTTCTTGGGGAGTCTATTGGGTGGCATCGTCGAATTGCTGTTGTAACCGGTTTTTTAGGCGCTTTATTAATTATCAAACCCGGTAGCGATTCTTTCTCGCTCGCAGCCATTTTACCTCTCGGCGCTGCCGCCTTTTACAGCACATACATAGTCGTTACCCGGTCAGTTGCCAACATAGACCGCCCCATGACGATGCAGTTTGCTTCGGGGCTGGCGGCAGCGATCATATTGAGTGTTGCGCTCATCATTGCGAACTACTTACCCAGCAGTTCGTTTACACCGCGAAATCCGAGCACTAGCGAGTGGCTTTGGCTCGCCTTTATAGGACTGATCGCGGCTGTCGGGCACTTGCTTGTCGTGATGGCAATCAATCGAGCCCCTGCCTCACTTCTCGCGCCCTTTGGTTATGTGGAGATCATCGCAGCAACCGGACTAGGTTGGTACATATTTGGTGATTGGCCCGACAGTATTAGCCAACTTGGCATCGTGATCATCGTGCTAAGTGGCCTGTATGTATTTGTTAGAGAGCAACAGCATGCAGCTCTAGCGGAATCGCGATAAGAGTCGCTGATTCACGTCCTGGTTCATTGACTCGATTAAATACTAATTTTCCGAGCCAGCATTAAGTTCGCGCTCAAGCAAAGTTTCCACCGCATCTCGTGGTGCAACCCCTTCAGCCACAACTCTATAGATTTGTTCAATGATCGGCATCGAAACGTTCAAGCGTTTCGCTTCAGCATGTACAGCGCTTGCTGCACCTATCCCTTCAACAACTTGACCAATCTCTTCACAAGCCTCGTCAATGGATTTGCCGGCCGCTAGCGCCAAACCCATTCGGCGATTGCGCGATTGATTATCAGTGCAGGTCAATACCAGATCACCCATACCGGCAAGACCGATAAAAGTCTCCTCTTTCGCACCGAGTGCCAAACCTAGTCGTGACAACTCCCGAAGACCTCGATTGATCATGGCAACCCGCGCATTTGCACCAAATCCAAGCCCATCGGACAAACCCGCACCAATAGCGAGTGCATTTTTGACAGCACCACCTATTTCGACTCCGATGATATCGGTTGAGGTGTATGCGATGAAGTTTCTGGTTCTAAGACTTTGCGCAAGTCGGTTCGACCAGTCTTCACTGTTTCCGGCAACTGTTATCGCTGTAGGTAAGCCAGCGCCCACTTCCAAGGCGAAGGTTGGACCGGATACCACCGCATAGTGAGAGCAATCTGGAATAACCTCTCGAACTACCTGGTGCGGTAATAAACCAGTATCTAATTCAAAGCCTTTGGTTGCCCACGCGAGTTCTAATGTTTTAATGCTGTCGCCAAGCGTTTCGCGTAAGTCTTCCAGCACAGCGCGAAAGGCATGACTCGGTACCGATATGAGTATGCGCGAGCAATCTGCCAGGGCGTGATCCCAGTCAGTCGCTACTTGCAATAGTTCAGGGAATTGAGCATCTGGCAGATAGCGCGAGTTGACTCTGTTCTGCGCCATCTCACTCATGGCACTAGCAT
>CAZQOI010000061.1:5750-18855 GCA_964594905.1 uncultured Granulosicoccaceae bacterium | reverse complement strand
ACTATAGTGATCAAAGCTTCGGGAGTCATTCGAAATGTTAGGCGATCTCGGAATCTATATGTTAGATGTCCTCGGAGAGGTCAGTGGTGGACGGGGTGACTACAAGAATGATATTCCTAGGTTTTTTCTTGGCTTAATCCTGTGGTCACTTATGTTGACCTGGGCATGGACGTTTCGTAAGCGTAATCGTCATCCGCGCCAGTCATTGCTTATCATCGGTTTAGGGATTGGCTTGCTCCGCGAAGCTTGTCTGTTTCTCACCACATCGTTAGTGGTGATGGAGTACGTGTCAGTATCTGCATTAGCGCCATTCGTTCCGCCGCTTGAACTTGTCCTGAAGTTGCTATCACAGTGCGCTATTGCCGCAGCATTCGTATTCAATTTTGATCTTGGCGTGCCAAAAGCGCAGCGCTTTATCGCAACCGTTGCTCTGATATCTCTTCCCGTTAGCCAGATTTGTCTTTGGTCTTGGTCCAGTCATGTGTTCAGTGGTGGTTCAACACTGTTTTCTCTTCACTGGACTGGCATTGTTTTATACAGTATTGGCTTACTCATCACTGGCTACGTGGTTGCTCGCTTAGCTAGTTCGGGTAAACAACTCCAGTGGGTTATTTGTGTTCCATTCATGTTGTTCTTTCTGGATCACCTGTTGGCTATGGTCAACGGAATAGTTGGCGAAAACTACATCGAATACATCGCACCGATTCGAAATACTCTGTTTCTAGCTGCCTTGCCGTGGTTTGGTTATTTGTTCTGGCGTGAACAGCTTGAAGAGCGCCAACGCCTTACTGAAATTTTCAAACAAAACTCTCGGCTGGACAAGGTGGGCCATCTCGCCGCAGGGGTTGCGCATGATTTCAACAATCACCTGCAAGCGATTATGGGTTACGCAGAGCTTGGTCAACAACAGTCAAAATCAGCGTCTAAAGAGTTGGAATCTTTTGACAATATTATCCATTCTGTTGAGCGAGCAAGCGCTTTGGTAGGCCACCTGATGGCTTTTCAGAGAGAGGACGAAACTGACAGCGAACATGCTGTGGATGTATCAAAGCTGATGAACGACCTTGCGCCAATGACTCGTTCGCTGCTGGGTAATGCAATTGTGGTTGATCAGGTGCTTGATGAGCGACCCGCGTTAGTTCGCGCTGACAGGGTCACCATCGAGCAAATGATCATCAATCTTGTTGCTAACGCGCGTGATGCTATGCCCGATGGGGGGACGTTAACAGTTCGTTCTCACATTGTTGAGGGTAGTGACCTCCTACACCCTGGCGCTAAAAGAGAGCCTCATATGCGTTTTTCGATCTCAGACACTGGGGTCGGTATGCAACGCGATGTGTTACGCCATGCCTCTGATCCGTTCTTCACTACCAAAACCGATACTGGTGGTACGGGGCTTGGGCTGGCATCGGTATTCAATCTGGTCAATCAACTTGATGGCTTTATCGATATCGATAGCAAGCCCCATCGCGGTACGACCGTGAAAATAGATTTACCCATTGCGGCTACCCGTGTGGAATCGCGAGTGGTTGAGAAACCCGCAACGCTCGATGCGCGTGGACAGGGTGAGCTCATCTTGTTGGCCGAACGCAATACGTCCAACCGGCATATCACTGCAGCTCATTTACGCGATCTTGGGTATAAGGTTATTACAGCGATAAACGGAACTGACGCAGTGACTAAGGCCTTCGATTGTAAGAAGCAAATTGATCTACTATTGCTTGACGTTGAGATGCCCCTTTTAAACGGGTACCAGGTTAGGGAACAGATAGTCACAAAATTGGGCGAAATACCAACGGTGTTGATCACAGCAAGGATGCCTGGCCCGAATGACATTGATGATAATTTTGTTCACTTGTCCATGCCGTTTCATCGTCAGGAGCTTGCGTTTATCGTCGCCGAGGCCTTATCTAATCGGATTATCGATCCTGCTGCTACGCCTTTATAAGTTGGTGTAACCACGTCCGATGTAGCCACAGGCGAAAACTATGGCGTGCCACTGACAGCTACTACGCTACAGCGGTTCATGGCACCTTTGTGATGCCTGTTTCAGGCTTGATTGTGTTTCACCTACTATACTGGTAAAGAAATCAACCACCTGCAGGAGTTTCAGTCCATGAGTGAGCTCAAAGAAAAACTTGCCAAGTACAAGGCGGATGCTTTATCCCAGCTTGAGAAAGCGGGTGAGACCAATGTTGACGATGCCTTGATCAGTAAGTTGGTGGATAACATGAAACTAGTAATCGACAACAAGGATGCATTGTCAGTTGCCGGTAGCGACCCAGCAGAACTTGAAACTGTGCGTAAGAACTTCGCTGTCAAGAAACTAGGGTATGAGGACAAGGAGTCAGCAACCGCTGCCATTAAAAAAGTAGCTGAGCAAATGAAAGACAGCCGCATGAAGAACCGCGCTGCTTTTTACTATCTGGTGCAAAAAGCGTTGGGCTAATGATCATTTAGCCGCTTGAGTGTTTTTTCTGTTGTATCAGAGAGCCGTATCCTAACGGCTCGGAGCATGCCATGCGTTGGTGATTGAGGCCGGTTCGGATCCATCATCACCTGTCGACAACGATAGTAATGGTATCCCTGATTTCCAGGAACCACCAGAGGCTGTTACACCTGTTGAACCACCAGACAGTGACAGTGATGATGATGGTTACGCCGATCACTTGGATCTGGATGCCGATAACGATGGTCTATCAGACATCTTCGAGTCATCAGGTAATGCAAACGATCTGGATACCGATGGTTATCTCGATAACTTCGTTGATAGCAATGGCGATGGCCTCGATGACAACGTGGTAGCAGACGCTATTGTCGATACCGACAGTGACGGTGCATCTAATCACTTGGATCTTGATAGTGATGGAGATGGTGCATCGGATCTGATTGAGGTTGGCGGTGACGATCTGAACGGAGATGGTCTGGTTGACGCCTGGACAGATAGTGCTAACGATGGTGTTGTTGACGCTGTCGATGTGGACATCACGGGTGGTGAAGATGCCGATGGTGATGGCATTGATGACTTTGCCGATGTCGATTTCGTTAGCCTTGTCGACACCGACGGTGACGGCGTTGTTAACGATTTTGATGACGACTTCCTGGGTAACGGTTTTCTGCCATTTGCAGTCGCGGGTGTGTCTTTTACGCCATCGTGCGCACTGGCCTGTCTGGCTCGGCGGGGTGTTCTATCTCGGACGGTAAATCCGGTGATCCAATGCTACCGCTTATGGCCTTGTTCGCATTAGTGCTAGGATTTTTCCGCAGACGCACAGGCAGGCAGAGTTAAGCTCTAGCAACCAAGTATGTGAAATACAAAGCCGGGGCTGGCTAAGTGCGCAGCCCCGGCTTTCCGCAAACGATTGGCCGATCTTGTACCGATGGGCCATACCCCGACGGGTCGGACCACGGTAACTTATTGACTCTTCTGACAATAGTTATTACAGAACGAGTTTATTCGGTGCTTAAATCGTGGTTTTCCCTACTAAAAACGAGCTTTTTAGGGTGTTTATGCCTATTCGCAACTCAGATATCCATATCAACCGCCGCCGATGAGTTGACTGTCGATGTGCTCTACATCGAGCAAAAAATTGAACGACCTCCGGTATTGTCGAATCTAGTCGTCTGGCCAGAAGATGACGGTGAGCGTGGCGCGGCACTGGGTACAAACGATAACAATACAACGGGTCGTTTTCTTGGGCAGACGCATCAATTGACCACGCAGGTTGTCGATATCGGTGAGGATGTCGTCGAAGTTGCGCGCAATGCATTGGCAAATAAATCCCGACTTGTTGTTCTGAATGTTGAAGCAGAAACACTTCTGGAGATTGCCGACCTCCCTGAAGCGTCAGACGATTTGTTATTCAACGCACGCAGTCGGAACACGAGCCTTCGTGACAGCGATTGTCGCGGTAACCTCTTGCATACTGCGCCATCTCGATCGATGTTGTCCGATGCTTTGATGCAATTCTTGAATAAGCGAAAATGGCGAGAGCTGTTTTTGATAGAAGGGAACCGCTCCGGTGACACTGCATTGGCAAATGCGATGCGACGTTCAGCGAAGAAATTTCAATTAAAGATTGTTGAAGACAAGCAATGGATTGAAGATGCCGATATGCGCAGAAATGCCACACAAGAAGTACCGGTCTTTACACAGGCGCGTAAATATGATGCTGTAGTTGTTACTGATGAGGATCGTGACTTTGCACAATACCTTCTGTACAACACTTGGCTGCCACGCCCGGTTGCGGGCAGTGCTGGCATGCGTCCTGTTGCATGGTCGCCTGTGATTGAGCAGTGGGGAGCAGCGCAGTTACAATCGCGTTTCATGAAATTGTCAGCTCGTCAGATGACTGAGGTTGATTACGGCAATTGGGCGGCTGTACGTTCAATAGGAGAAGCCGTCACCCGTATCAAGTCTACTGTCCCTATGGACGTTCGAGATTATCTGTTATCCAGTGATTTTGAATTGGCTGGATTCAAAGGCACGTCGCTAAGTTTTCGTCCATGGAACGGTCAACTGCGACAAAGTGTGCAACTGGTGCATGCAAATGCAGTAGTTGCAAGTGCGCCGATTGAAGGTTTTTTGCATGCTCGAACCGAGCTCGATACACTTGGCCTTGATAAGCCCGAATCTCAATGCAGTGCGTTTAATTAAAAGATCAACACTATGAAAGTTCAAGCAATTTTACTAGTAAGTCTGATTACATTTGGCGTCGCACCGGGCACAGCCTTAGCGCACTGGGCGTATATCACTAACGAAAAAGATGACTCTGTATCAGTCATCGATACTGAAACCAATGAGGTCATAAAAACGATAGATGTTGGTGAACGTCCACGAGGTGTCACCCTGAGTCATGACTACAAGCGCTTGTATATCTGTGCGTCTGACTCGGATACGGTACAGGTTATGGATATCGCCAATGACACCATACTGCATGAGCTGCCTAGCGGTGAAGACCCTGAACAATTTGCCCTACATCCGAATAATCGCCACCTCTACATTGCCAATGAAGATGATGCGATAGCAACCGTAGTGGATATCGAATCGCGTACCGTAATCGCGCAGATTGATGTCGGTGTAGAACCAGAAGGTATGGCAGTCAGTCACGATGGCAAGTTCGCAATCGTGACCTCGGAGACATCCAATATGGCCCACTGGATTGATACTGAGCAACAGACAATCATTGCGAACACACTGGTTGATCAGCGACCGCGAGATGCTGAATTTACAGCGGATGACAAACAATTGTGGGTGTCATCCGAAATTGGCGGTACGGTATCAATCATCGATGCCGAGACCAAAGAGATCACGCATACGCTAAGCTTCGAGATTCCGGGTATCTCATCTGATCGTATACAACCCGTTGGAATGGAGCTGACGGATGATGGCAAGTGGGCGTTTATTGCTCTTGGCCCGTCTAATCACGTAGCGGTAGTTGATCGAGATAGTCTGGAAGTTACCGACTATATTCTGGTTGGGCGCCGCGTTTGGCATCTGGCTTTAACCCCAGAGCAAGACAAGCTTTACACCACCAATGGTGTTTCTGGGGATGTGACTATGGTCGATGTTGCTGAGCGAAAAGCGGTCAAAACGATCAAGGTTGGTCGCTATCCTTGGGGTGTGACCATTCTGCCAAAATCACACCTGCCTTAAATCTACAGGTCCGAGAAAACCGATAAAGACTTACCGTGCTCACGGGCCCGGCGTCGCGCTTGGTATTGTGTAAGTTGCCATCTCAGCTCTCGCCACAGCACCCATATGGTCATTGCGCACAGTATGCCAAGTGTCCAATGCCATGTTGACCATCGTCGTCCACTACTTTGCAGCGCCAACTTGACACGTTCGAGGGGTTGCTCAGCGAGCGCTACATCGGAAAGAAGATCAGCGCGATCGGGTAAGCCGACGTTTATACGCCGGGCTGGGATAATGGCTTCTTCTTCTTCATTGGTTCGTGTGTTCCACCATGGCACTCTAACAGTGTCGAGAAACACGGGTATCGGGCTTTGCGCCGTCATGCGAAATTCGAAACTGGCTGTGGCTGTTAACGCGTCACCGATAAGGTCATGTTGACGAGATTGACGAATGAGGGTGCTCGTGATGGCACGACTCGGTAAGGGTTCGATGACGGGCAGATGATTGGCCAGGACATCTTTTGCCGTTACGGTGATAGTGCGTATCATTTCATCACCCGCAGACATTTCTCTGACATCGCTTGACCATTCATCGTTCAAGGACAGGTTTGATGCTGGCAACCACCAGTCATCGTTGGTGCTTGCCGCTTTGACCTGCAGAGTTGGTAAGGTTTTTTCCAATGAAAAGTTGCCGCGTTGCGTACGAGAACGAATCATTGTGCCGTCCCAACTTACGTCGCCGATTGCCAGGGTGCCTGAGCGTTGTGGGAAGAGTAAATATTGCCATGCAATAACGCGCCATGATGATAGTGATTTATTTTCAGTATTGTCTTGGTTAGTCTCTTCTTCAATAGTTCGGCGACTTTCATGCACGGGCAAAACGTCAAATCCTGAGAATTCTGGCAGGGTGATGGTTTCATCGATAATTGGATAACGATGCTTGAGCAAGACGTCGACGGTAACGCGTTGTCCGACGAATGGAGTCTCATTTGAGAGCTCCACATAGAGTTCATGATCAACAGTGCTTGGCTTCCAGCTAGTATCTGCTGCGGGTAAAACGCTCACTCGCAGTGAGTTGGAAGTGGTTGTGCCTTTTTCGACTTCGGCGAATAACGGTCCAAAAAAAGCGGTGCCGATTTTTCTCGGTAAAAATTCCATACGTCTGAGTTTGACCTCGACAACACGTTCGTTGATCACGGCAATGCGCGTGCCGCTTGTCTCACGTAGCAATTCAGCATCGCGAAACAGTGGCGCGACATCGAGCGTCTCGACAAGCCCGACAGCCTGAACCTCAATGATGACACTATCGCCGAGGTATATCGCTTCCTGATCGCTAATCAGCGTAACGCCTTCTTGCACATCGGCTGCTTGTAACGGCGACAATACAGCTGCTGACATGATCAACGCAGCGACAGCGAGTAACCTCACCATGCGCTGCCGCCTTCTGGCGCGCTTTGACCGGCAGCGCGTCTGCGTCGATCTTCGAGTTTGATGCGTCTAGTGAGGTAGCGCTGCGGATCATGGTTTATACGATTAAGCCATTGTTCGGTTGCTTGGTCTCTCTCAAGCTCCGCGCGCAGTCCTGCTGCCTGTGATGCATCACTCGCTCTGTCTGATTCAGAGCCACCGGATGGCTGGCTTTTGTTTTCACGCTGTAGCTCGACACCGTTGACTGCACCTGAGCCGTTCTGTCCGTTCTTGTTAGATTCACGTTCGCTGACTTCGCCGCCATCTCCAGCTTCAGCATTGTCCGCAGCGCTGCTTGAATCACGGCCGGTATCGCTTGAACCTCCAGGCGCTGAAGCGCCACCGGTTTCGTTATCCTGACCACCTTCACCAGCGCCTGCGTCGCGTTCGCTATCGTCTTCAAGACTCTCAATTTCATCACCAGAGGGTTGTCGTCCCCCTTGCTCGGACTGTTCGTTCTCTTCTGCGCGAAGCAATGCGCGCATGATGTCACCATTGACAGCGGCATCTTCAAGATCGGGATCTATCGATAAAGCACGTTGATAAGCATCCAGAGCTAATGCGTAGTAACCAAGCTTGACGTAACAATTGCCGAGGTTGAAGGCTGATTGAGCATCGTTTGCGCGGACAAACGCTTCTGCCGCACGCCACCACTGTGATGAGCGATACAGGGCGACACCCTTCCATGCGGGATCAGTAAATATTTCTGCAGCGCGTGCGTAGTCCCCCTGTTCATAAAGACGATGACCTAGTAGGTCGTCATCAACTGCGTCAACAGGCGTGGTAAAAATTGAGATTGTCAGCAGAAAAAAAGTAGACGTTAGCTTCATGCCATGTCTCCCCGATAGTGTCTGAACCAATACAACATGACAGGAAGAAGCAGTAGCAATAACCAATGTGATTGGTTTCGCCAAACCAGCGTTTCAAGTGCTGAGACTGTGCTGGCGTCCGTGTCTTGATCCAGCTTTAGCGCTCGATAATCGATCACACCAAACTTGTTACCATGAACCGCGATACCGCCGCCAGCGGTGGCCAATGACTTTACCGCTGCAAGGTTCACTGAAGCGCTGTCTGGTGATTTCGAATTCGATGAAGTAACGTTTGATGTTTCAGTTTGTCCCTCAACTGAATCGCCAAATAGAATGACATCGGTTCGATGTCCACGAGAGCTCAAATGTAGCGCCGCGGCTTCGCTTGCGTTGTTGCTGCCTCCAGAATCGCCGACAATAAACACGCGTGCGCGAACGTAACCACTTTCCTCGATAACAGATGTTGCAAGTGATAATGCGCGTGCTAGATTGGATCCTTCATTCGGAATGACGCCGTGTTCGAGTAGTGCTGCGTGTTCCTTGAAAACGCTTTGATCAAAGGCGGGAGGGGCAACAAGAAATGCGTCGCCCGCAAACAGAATCAACGCTATAGGACGAGCGCCAGCAGATTTTGACAAAGCGAGCAGTGCCTCACGCGCCGCACTTAGTCTTGAAGGGACGGTGTCATTCAAGGTCATTGATCGCGATACATCAGCGACCACAATCCAACCGATACTGTGGCGCCAGGTATCATCACTGGTTTGCCGCAACGCGGGCCGTGCAAGTGCGAAGCAGACGAGCGCTGCCATTAACAGTACTAGATCCCAACGTCGCCACTGACGTTCGCGACCACCAAGGTAGGCTAGTACCGAATCTGTCATCACCCGGTGCCAATGATCTTTAAGCCCGGGATATCGCCAAAAGACAGTGAGCGCCAGCAGTGCGGCGCTAGCTATTAACCATAAAGGCTGCAAAAAATTGATTGGTCCGATCGCTATGGCCATCAGTCGAGACGCCTATGGATAGCAAGAAAACACAACAACGCTAATAAGATCAATAAAGGCCAATGACGTAAATCTTGTTGCAGTACAACCGGCGGTGCATCGGATTCTGTGCGTTCTAATTGATCAATTTCCTGATAGACCTCTTTCAATTCTGTACTGTTTCGTGCTCGAAAAAAACTACCTCCACTGGCATCGGCTATAGCATTGAGTGTTATTTCATCAAGGTCGGCGGAATTTGCTGTAGCGTAGCCGGATCGAGGCACATCGCCATCTTCACTGCCCATTGCAATGCTATGAATACGAATACCC
Organism: uncultured Granulosicoccaceae bacterium; assembly: GCA_964594905.1. Classification (GTDB taxonomy): domain Bacteria; phylum Pseudomonadota; class Gammaproteobacteria; order Granulosicoccales; family Granulosicoccaceae; genus Granulosicoccus. Next base: position 9,632 of record CAZQOI010000061.1, on the reverse strand, counting down.
AGCTCGCGCGCAAATGCGGCCGCGCTTTCTGGCTCTGCCGAGCCTGAATTGTTAGTGCCATCAGACAACAACAGGATAGCTTTTGAAGGTGATGGATCATCGCGTAAGGTTTTGATCGCAAGTCCAAGTGCGTCGCCTATCGCTGTTGATCGGCCAGCCATGCCAATTCCGGCACTGTCCAGAATTGTACCGATGGCCTTAAGATCAAAACTAAGTGGCGAGGCGATAAAAGCCTCACGTCCAAACAGGACAAGACTGATACGGTCACCGCCGCGTGCATCGATGAATTGACCGGCAACTGATTTGACAACACTGAGTCGATCACTGGTCCTGCCGTCGAGGGTGAAATCCTTTCGCTCCATACTGCCAGAGAGATCAACGGCAAGCGCCAGGGCACGCCCACTGACTGGTTGCACCACAGTGTCACCAGGGCGCCAGGGTTGTCCAAGACTTATCAATAATGCAAGCCAGGCACACCACATCGCCATCGTATCAAGGCTGAATACATGACGTTGTGACGCGTCTGTTTCATCGAGGGCTTCCGCCAGAAGTGGTGGTACTTTTATCGCCGTTGGTACTTGACCTTGTCGCCGTTGCTTGAGCAGCAACGGTAACGGTAGTAGCAAGAAAATCCAGGGCCAGGAAAATTCCATTATCAGTTTCCTGGCTTGTGTGGTTCGAGGCGTCTGATCTGGGCCTTCAAATCAGAACACAGTGACGAGATATCAGATTTCGTCATAGTTTGCCTTTGATAAACGTTCATGCCGAATATCTGACCACGACCTTCGCTGAACCAATCACTTGCGAACTCATCATCCAGTGCGTTAAGCCAGCGATGCCCATCCAGCGAATTGATCATGTCCCCGCGGCGATAACGCATCAACTGTCTGAGCAAGCTAGCCAGGTCGAAAAGTGAACTCGAATCATTATCTTCAATTTGGTTTGTAATGCTATCGATTCGCTTTAACGCTTCCGTACGAAAGGCATAGCGTTTTCGTTGACGCTGAAACCAGACCAACGCTATCAAGCTGACTGTGAGCATTACAGTTAACGTGATTAGCCACAATGATGTACCTTCCGGTGCGACCGGTTCCTGTATATCGCGAAGCAGTGCTAAAAGCTCACTGGCATCCAGACCCGTGGTATCAATTTTTTCTGGTGTGACTGAATCACTCATGCCAGAAAACCCAAATGTCGAAGCTCTGCCTTGATAGGTTCCAAGCCAATACGGCCGTCGATAAGGGTAACTTTCGCGCTACGAAACTGCTCGATGATAATGTCGCGTTTACGATCAAGCTTTTTTATCAGTCGGGCTTGATCTCGGACACGTAAGTGCGTAGACCTAGGTAATGCTTTTCCATTGCGATTTGCGATGAAGCGATAGTGTCCGGCCGGTATGCCGTCGAAACACAAGGCGTCTTCGATGTGCAGGCCAACCATTGGGCGGCTGAGCGATAACATGTTCAGGTTTTTTACAAAATCGGCATCGGTATCAACAAAATTGCTCGCTAACACAATGGTGCCAGCTCTGCGTCCAAGCGCTAGAAGTTCATCAAGTACTGAAGTCAGTGTCGAATGATTAGCCTCTAAGTGGGCTTTATTGTCATCTGACAATATATGTGTGGTTCGACTTGCACTGCGAGCTGCAGCAAAATTTGATGCGAGTAGGCCACAGGCCGCTATCGCACTGCTGTGCCCGCTGGCAGCTTGAGTTGATTGAATACCTTTGTCTGTGAGAACTGTCAGTGACACTCGGCTGCCGACATCAATGGCATGCCACAGCAGGGCTGCCAACAACCGACCGCTTGTAACACTAAGTAGTTCGGTAGAGCCGGAAAACATGACGTTTCGAAAATCAGCTACGAAAGTCATGACGTGTTCTTTTTCCTCTCTATACAGCCGCGTATGCAAGTGATTGCGACGTGCGCTGACTTTCCAGTCAATATGGCGCACCTCGTCGCCTGCAACGTAGCTACGCAAGTCATCAAAGTGGGTACCTTGTCCGCGCCGTATCCCTTGAAAAGGACCTACCCAAAGCCCGGTTCCGCGTGGTGGTAGATTGCTCGGATCAGGTTGCTGATGACGTAGATTCACCAGTGTGGATAATGGCAATGTCGTCGACAAGTCCCCGTCCACGATTACACTCGGGGTGTCGCCTCAAGCAGGTTGGCTATTACGTTTCTTGCGCTTATACCTGCCGCCCTTGCTTGATAATCGAGTGCAATTCGTCCAGCCAATACATCCGGGACAAGCGCAACCACATCATCGGGCACTACGTGATCACGTCCCTCAAGCCAGGCTTTGGCCTGCGCGCCGCTGGCGAGAAATATAGAGGCGCGGGGACTAGCTGCCTGCATGATGCTACTGGCCGCCGTACCTCCTGCGCCATAGCCACGTGTGGCAGTAACCAGCCGGACAATATAGTCTCGCACCGCATCGGATAGATGTATCTCTTGTACCGAATTTCGCGCGTCGGTTATCGCTTTAGCATTGGCAAGCGCTGTAATCTTATTAACCTCACCTGATTGTTTTTCCTCCAGTACATGATCGAGAATTTGACGCTCGTGCTTTGCTTGAGGCAACACGAGCGAAATAAAGAACATAAATCGATCGAGCTGAGCTTCCGGTAGTGGATAAGTACCCTCGTACTCAATTGGATTCTGGGTTGCCGCGACGAGAAATGGCGTCGGCAGAGTGCGGGTGACGCCTCCAGTGGTAACTTGATGCTCACCCATTGCTTCCAGTAACGCACTTTGTACTTTCGGTGGCGCGCGATTGACTTCATCAACGAGAACCACATTGTTAAACAGTGGGCCACTGAGAAAACGAAAATCACCGCTTTGCTGCTGATAGATATCGGTACCCGTGATATCAGCGGGTAATAAATCTGGCGTTGATTGAATGCGTACAAATGAAAGATCGAGCAAGCTTGCAAATCGATTGATGGTGCGTGTCTTGGCAACACCCGGTGGTCCCTCAAGCAGTACGTGGCCGCCGGTTAATAATGCAATCAATAGTTTCTCTATCAGCACTTCGTGGCCAATCAATTGTTTGGCCAGGGCTTCCCCAAACTTCTGAAAAACGATCTGGGAATCGTTCATGGGCGAATGATAAGCTTTGGATAACGACGCTTGTCGCCACCTTCATCAATGAATTCGGATAGTTCAATCGGGTGCGAGTTGGGCTCCGGCGGGGAAGCAAGCACATTGAGATCCCCTTGCAGCAACGTACCTGACAAACTGCCGTCTTCCTGCAAGCTGAGTTGGTAGTAAATACCATTCCAGGCATCGATACCAAAATCCTTAGGCGATTTCCAGATAAACAACAGTTGATACTCAAGCTCGGTTAGATCATCTTTGCTTATGGTTCTACGAATTTCATAGGGGTAGGGCAAATAGCAGTACCATTCTGCGGCTTCTGCAATACAGTCAAAAGGTCGCATGGATAAAAACTGATCGGAAAAGGCTGGGCTTTCCACAGTTGCATTGACCGTGTAGTTGTTCTTGTCGTCGCCAACAGGTGTGAACTCGACAGTGCCTATATCGAGTTCGTTACCGCTTTGATCGATTAAGTAAATGTTCGCTATTGCAGGGAACAAGGCCGTGTCTTCGGATTCTTCCTCAGAGGAATCTTCCCTGGAATTTGCGAGTGCATCGGTATCTTCGCCGAAGAAATTGACGGGCTCAACCAATTCAAGCGAACCACCTTCCTCCAGCCAGCCATCGGTGCCGTTGGGCGGATAGACGTCGATAAATACCCAGTCTCCGTTAAGGTGGGCGGCCATTGCGGTTTTCGAGTCAACTGTTACACCGCCTGGTATTGATTCCGGCACTGGGGCGCGGTACCGATCCATGCGATATCCGGTTGTCGGGTCCACATCGT
>CAZQOI010000061.1:0-5650 GCA_964594905.1 uncultured Granulosicoccaceae bacterium | reverse complement strand
GGCACTGGGGCGCGGTACCGATCCATGCGATATCCGGTTGTCGGGTCCACATCGTAGGTTTCTGCTGTGGCGACGGTGCTGAATGTCAGCAAAAGGAGGCTTGCGACGAGGAGTCGAGCGCACGACCACATGTAACAGATCCTTTGGAAATTACCAAGGGTCGCAGTATGCGCCCCTGAACGACGGCTTGCCGTGGTACTAAAGTTCAACAGCTTGCCTCCTATTTGCCCGGCATGACTTACCGTACACTGAGCGCTCGCAAATCAAAGTAAAGAAGTCAGTCATGGCCATTGTAGCTCGCGCTCTAGTTGCTCTTATCCTCAGTTTTTGTATCACAAGCGTATCGCTCGCAGCTGACCCGGTGATCAAGGTTGGTGTGCTCAAGTTTGGCACGGTTAATTGGGAGCTCAAGGCCATGAAACATCATGGTCTTGACAAGGCCAATGGGTTCGAACTGGAGGTCGTGCCATTTGCCGGTGGTGACGCGACTCGGATCGCCTTGTTGGGCGGCGAGGTTGATGTCATTGTTTCGGATTGGTTGTGGGTGTCCCGCCAGCGCAGTGAAGGTAAGGATATGACGTTCGTACCTTACAGCTCGTCAGTCGGCGCTATCATGGTTAAAGAAGAGAGCGATATAAAGACACTCGCCGATCTTAAAGACAAAAAAATAGGTGTTGCCGGTGGCCCGCTGGACAAGAGTTGGTTGTTGTTGCAGGGCATGGCTGCGCAGGAACATGGCGGAGATCTTTCGGCTGACAATGAAATCGTCTTCGGCGCACCCCCGTTACTGGCGGAAAAAGCCGCAGATGGTGAACTTGATGCAGTTCTCAATTACTGGCATTACTGTGCCCGTCTCGAAGCCAAGGGTTTTCGTCGTTTGATAAGCGCCGAGGATGCGGCCAATGCGTTGGGGTCAAATGGACCGGTTTCGGCCATTGGCTATGTGTTCGGTGAGAGTTGGGCTAATGAAAATCCAGCCGCTGCGTTTGTCAAGGCATCACGTGAAACCAAGGTATTGATGCGTGATTCTGATGATGAGTGGCAGCGTTTATCAAGCAGCGGTGCTATTAAAGATGGCCCCGCCGCCTTGATGGTGCTACGTGATCGTTTTCGCGAAGGCATTCCGTCTCGTGAATTTAGTGATGAAGTCAATGATGCCGGTGCGATCTTCAGTGTGCTGGCTGAGCTCGGCGGCAAGAAGCTAGTAGGCAACGCTGATAAAATGGCAGACGGGACTTATTGGATGGGCGCGCAGTAATATCAACCGTTTTTTGATAACCCTGTTATCGATTGTCTTACTGATTCTAATTTGGTCGGTCGCGGCCACTGCGCTTGACGACAACGCCTTACCCACGCCTACTGCGGTGTGGGCGGCGGTGATTGTTGAGTGGCGATCAGGTGAGCTATTCTTTCATCTGGGTATGACACTGATGCGCGTCGTGGCTGCATTTTTTGTTGCCATGATAATCGGTAGTGCGATTGGCATCTTTCTCGGTATGCGTTCTGGCGCAAATCTCTTTCTTGATCCCTGGCTGATCCTGCTGCTGAACATACCGGCGCTAGTGGTTATCGTACTCGCGTATATCTGGTTTGGTCTGAACGAGGCGGCAGCTGTTGGAGCGGTTGCGGTCAACAAGATTCCGAATGTTGTAGTTACACTTCGCGAGGGGGCAAGATCGCTCAACCCTGAATATGCCGAGATGGGGCAGGTTTACCGTTTCAGCTGGTTCAAACGACTGTGGCATATCGTGCTGCCACAATTACAGCCTTTTTTCGCTGCCGCTACCCGCTCTGGGGTATCTCTGATCTGGAAGATTGTACTGATCGTCGAATTGCTTGGTCGTTCCAACGGTGTTGGATTCCAGATTCATCTGTATTTTCAGCTGTTTGATGTCGCGACCATCCTCGCCTACACGCTGGCATTTGTAGTTGTCATGTTGCTTGTCGAATTCATTATTTTGCAACCACTAGAGAATCGCGCTAATCGTTGGCGGGCAGGGGCTGCATGAGCCAATGCTGAACGTCAATATTTCAGAGCGTATTTTCAACACCGCCGACGGGCAGTCCTTGCATGCGATAGGTGAACTTGAATTTTCATTAAAAGCTGATTCCTTTACCGTTATCGTCGGACCTTCTGGTTGCGGCAAGACAACAACCTTACGCATGATTCTCGGACTGGATAAGGGATTTAAAGGGTCGATTTCAACGGGTTCGGAAAAAGAGATTGCTGCCGTATTTCAAGAGCCAAGATTGCTGCCTTGGAGAACGGTTGAACAAAATGTATTGCTGGCATTGGCGGCAGATAAATCCGCGCATTCGCTCGATGAACTTTTTGATGCACTTGGTTTAACTGATGTTAGGCATTTCTATCCGTCACAGTTGTCGTTAGGCTTGGCCAGACGAGCTGCGATTGCTCGTGCGTTTGCGGTTGAGCCTTCATTGCTCATACTCGATGAGCCTTTCGTATCGCTTGATGAACCTACTGCTAACAGACTACGCACGCTGTTACTCGAACTGTGGCAGGCACGTCCAACGACTGTCCTGATGGTGACGCACAATGTGCGTGAGGCAGCAGAGCTAGCTGATGAAATCCTGATATTCAGTGAGCGGCCTACCAAAGTTGTTGAGACCCTGCCAATAGACACACCGAGAGATCAGCGAGACGCTACCGAGATTCAAAGGATAGTTAACCAACTTGAGCGCTGCGTGGCGTCAGACTAACTACGAATGTACTGTACGTTGATGTCAACGAGCGGCAGTTCTTGCTGCACGAAATCGCCGAGCTGGGTTATAAGACCAACATGCGCTGACAAAGAATAAGGCGGTACAGGCAATAACCGTCGCCAAGGCAGCAACGTTAAATTGACCATAAAAAGCGAAACGTACGAGCTCTACTGCATGGCTGAACGGATTCCATTGGCAGATGGTCGCAAGTAATGCGCTGGATTCCTGCATCTTCCAGATCGGGTATAGCGCAGTGGACAAAAAGAACATCGGGAAGATAACGAAATTCATGACACCGGCAAAATTTTCCAGTTGCCGAACCAAGGACGCTATCAGTAACCCAAGTGCGCCTAGCATCACCCCACTGAGTATCAATGCAGGCAATGCGATCAGCGCGTGCGTGTAGGGGAAGTCGATACCCACAAGACGCGCCATAATTAGAAAGCTCGCGATTTGTAGTAGCGAAACTGCAACCCCAGCGAGTAACTTGCACAACAGTAAATACCAACGTGGCAATGGTGCCGTTAGTAATACTCGCATCGAACCCATTTCCTGATCGTAGACCATCGATAATGACGACTGCATGCCATTAAACAATTGAATCATGCCGATCAAGCCGGGAATGATATACACCTCATAAGAGATATAGGTTTGGTAGGGCGGAATAATCGACAGGCCAAGTGCCGCGCGGAAGCCCGCTGCAAATACAACCAGCCATAGCATCGGACGAACCAGGGCTGCAATGAATCGTTCGCGTTGATGCACGAAACGTAAAAGCTCTCGCTTAACGATGCCCCTTAAGGCAAGAAAATGATGATTCATGCCCGCATGACTTCCGCCATAACGCCAGCGAGATCATCGGCGTTTGATTCAGCAACGAGTTCTCGAGCGAGACCATCGCGGTGAATTTTTCCTTCGTGCAGAATCAGTACACGGTCATCATCAGCAATTTCGTCTACTAAATGTGTTGCCCAAAGAAGTGCACAGTTTTCTCGCAGTGGTAATTGGTGTAAGTATTCAATGAGATCGCTGCGTGTCGGGATGTCGAGCCCGACTGTCGGTTCGTCGAGCAGCAGAATGCTCGGTTGATGAAGGGTTGCTCTGGCTATTTCGACGCGGCGTCGGTGCCCGCCATTGAGGTTTCTGATTTTGTCACGGCGCCTTGCGTTGAGATCCATGCGATCAAGTGCGAGCTCGATACGAGGTTTCGCCGCGCGCCGCTCAAGTCCATGCAAATCGCAGAAATACAGTAAGTTTTGCTCGACCGATAGATCGAGATCGAGAGTTTGAGCCTGAAACACGATACCCAAGGGCGCCAGAGCATCGCTGCCTGCACGAAGATTACGGCCATTTATGTCGATTGTGCCGTTGTCAGGCGAAAAAAGCCCTGTTATCAGTGAGAACAGCGTCGTTTTACCGGCACCATTGGGGCCTAACAGGATCACAGTCTCACCAGGATCTATCGTTAGCGAGATGGAATCCAGCGCTTGTCGCTTTCCATACCGAAATGTGATGTGGTTTATATCGAGCGCGTTCATGGTTCCAAAAGTACCATGTTGATAGAGGGCGAGTTTGCTATACGCTTGTATTGATTAGTCTTGTAGCTCGGAAAACTGATGAAATTACGCTGGTTAGTCGTATCGTCGATCGCGGCGGTGTCTTTGCAGTTCACGATGATGGCGCGAGTCATGAGTCACGGTGATGTCACCCCACAGACCGTTGAAACCGAAGGGCTCGAACCCTTGGGAGATGAGTTTCTCGCGGAAAACCCCTACCGACTGGCCGGTGGTGAGCAATACGAATTGGCGCAAGAAATCGGCGCCTCGGGATACAATTCTAATTGCGCGCGTTGTCATGGGCTCGAAGCAATTTCCGGTGGTATTGCGCCCGATGTACGCTTGCTCGAAGATGGCGAGTTTGGGGATGAATGGTTTATGGAGCGAGTACGCAAAGGGTATTCTCAAAATGGCGCGTACAAGATGCCGCCTTTTGAAAATCTGCTGACCCAGGAAGCGATGTGGGCGATTCGTTCGTATACCGAAACACGTCCGCGCCCCGAATAAGCAGTGGCAAACGTGCAACTCTCTATGTGCCAACGATATTTGCGTTTGCACTTAGCTCTTTTGATAGTGAGTTTATTGCTGACTAGCTTCGCTGTGAATGCGCGTCCACTAGATGATGTGGTGGATAGCGGAAAGGTCACGATTTTTGTCTATAGCGATTACGCCCCTTACTCTTGGGAAGATGACGAAGGTGCACATGGCATCGATGTGGAAATTGGTCGGCGAATCGGTGAATTTTTGGGAGTTGATGTCGAGTTTCTGATTCGTGGTGCCGATGAAAATCTGGATGACGACTTGCGAGTCAATATCTGGAAAGGGGACTTGATTCATCGACGATATGCGGACGTCATGCTGCATGTGCCGTTTGATCGTGAAGTCGATATACGCAATGAGTTCGCTGTCTTGTCATCGCCGTATTTTCAAGAAAAGATGGCGCTAGTGCATGACGTCAGCAAGATGCCAGAGGTTAAGACGTTCGGTCGCTTTGTCACTAACTCAATAGCGGTGGAACTCGATACCGCCGGTGATTTTTTCTTGTCCAATGCGTTTCGCGGACAGCTCCACGAAAGTATTCGTCGCGGGCGAACCTTTGCCGACGCACAGGAACTATATTTAAGCGGTGAGGTGCCGGCCTTGATGGCTTCTCAGGCTCAAACCGAATGGGTCGCTTTTGAAGCAAGAGAGGTTGGCATAGAATCGAGAATCAGCCAACCGCCAATGCCAGGTATTGTACGTACAGGGTGGCCTATCGGCATTGCGGTTAAACACGATAGTCGCGATCTTGCTTATGCGGTTGGAGACGCGCTAACCGACTTGGTTAACACTGGCGATATGGCGAAAATTTACGAGCGTTACGGCGTCAC
>CAZQOI010000060.1:8352-19076 GCA_964594905.1 uncultured Granulosicoccaceae bacterium | reverse complement strand
GAGGCATGTTCATTGGAAAACCCAACGGCATAATTAATCGGTTTTTCTGGAATCTCCCAAAGTTCAATCACTGGGATTTGTGATTGCTTGAGTAATTTAACTGTTCGTTTTGTATGACCGTCAAAGGGCAATGCGATGGCTTCGGGTCGACGCCTGAGCATGCTTTCAATAATTTTTTCTTCTCGGGCCATGGAGTAATCCGTATGGCCGAGTAAGATCTGCATGCCGGTGGCTTCAATACTCTCGGTCAATGCCTGAACCATTTTTGCGTAGTGCACATTGTTCAGAGAAGGCACCAATGTGGCCACAAAGCCAGAGCGCTTGGTTGAGAGACTACCGGCCATTTGATCTGGCACGTAGTGCATATCATGGACAAGCTTTACGATCCGATTACGGGTGGGCTCAGACACCGAACCATCATCACGGAGGGCCCGCGATACTGTCATCCGAGATACACCGGCGGCTTGCGCTACATCCTCCATAGTAACCAGGCTATTTTTTTTATCGCGCTGATTCATGTGGAGAAATTCAACCGCCTTTACTGAACAACAGATCTGAAGTTATCGAGCCAGGCAAGCCCTTCTTCAACGGATTTGCCACGTGGTTTGTACTCAGCACCAATCATGCCTCTGTACCCATTTTCCTGAAGTATATCAAGTAAGTAGCGATAGTTTACTTCGCCTGAATCAGGTTCACCACGATCGTGAACCGCCGATATCTGTATATGCCCAATATAGGGTAAATAATCGGTAAGCAAGCGGGCTATATCCCCTTGCACTATCTGCGTATGAAATACATCGAACATTAATTTCAGATTAATGGCATCCACTGCCATCACGGTTTCTATACCTTGTTCAATAGACTGACAGTGATAGTTTGGTACTGAGCGAGGGTTCAATGGCTCAATGACGATATTGATTTTCTTGGAAAGTGCCTTGTCACAGGCATATTTCAAGTTTTGCCTGAATACTTCTTCATCAGTCGTCAACTCGCGATTGGATTGATCATTAGCACCAGCGACTACATTGACATGGGTAGCGCCAATTACAGTCGCATAATCAATGGCCTGATCTATATATTGACGAGCAAGCTCTTCTTGACCTTGCACCGCTGCCACGCCAAAAAACGACGAATCAGATGGCCCCAACAGCGTATTGATACCGATCATCGGGATATTTGCATCGTTCAGAACAGTTGCAATCTCCAGTGCAGGATAGTCATAGGGGAAATGACACTCAACTGCATCGAAACCAGCTTTTTTGGCCGCCAAGATACGCTCTGGCAACGGCAAGTGTTCCCATAAAAATCCAATATTGGCTGAATACTTCAAACTCATACAGTACAAATACTCCTCATTAGATAAGTTCTAGCTAAGAAACCGTATGTAATTTGGAGCTGGTATATCGTACTCATCGCCTGTGGCACTAAGCAGACCAGTTTCAATATCTCGATGAAACAGCACTAACTTGGATGAATCCTGATTCGCCACTATTATCGCGTTGCCGCAAGGTGTTATAGAAAAGTGACGCGGAAATTTTCCACCAGTGGGTACAAGACCTATACGATCCAACTTACCATCATCTAACACCTTGAAGATAGCAAGTGAATTATCGCCTCTGTTAGATACATACAGAAAACGGGAATCTGGCGATAATTTGATCTCGGATACGTATGACGTCTGCTCCCTATTCTCAAGCGTAGAGACGTATTGTTGTGGCACCAGGCGAGCCTTCTTAACTGTTGGCTCTGTATCATCAAGTGCTGCCACACACACGGTATTGAATAACTCGTTCGAGATATAGCAAATATCCAGTGATGGATGCATCGCCATATGACGTGGTCCTGAACCTGGTTCAAACTCAATATGGGTATCAGGACGTAGCTGCTTCTCATCAGGATTGTATCGATATTGAAAAACAGCGTTCTCACCAAGATCAGGAATAAACACCCAATCCTTCCAAAAATGAGCGCAATGTGCGTGCGGTCCTACTTGACGATTGGTCCAGTGATCTTCTCGATCTTCAACCTGTCTCCATTCCGTTGTTGGTCGGTAGTATTGCTTGAAACTCTGTATCTGCTCTCCAAGTTTTCCGGATTCATCCACGCGAACCAACTCAATGATGGCATCCCAATAGTTAATGACGATAGCGACGTCCTTTTGCGGAGACAAAGCCAGGTAGCAGGTAGATTTCCCCGAGGCGCTGAATGAATCAACCAAGCTCAGGGATGAGTCGCTTGCAACCTGGTACTGCTCAACATCCCCGGTACCTTGAATGGTTTCGACGATGGCATACATCATGGGTTCGGAACTGTGCGGTATGAGCACAGCAGGATTCAAGGACTTGACTACTTCACGCTCTACCAACTTGCCATCGGTAGTCATGGTCAACCCATATATTCCTTCCCCAGAGGAAGGTGCATGCGGTTGATGAGCTAGTGCATCTAGATCGGTATAGGTGCCAACTATCAAGTCGCAGTCTTTATCTAATTTTATTGTGGGCGTTGCCACGTTAGTCTCCTACTATTTTCGGTATCAACAATTGATGGTTATTTGAATTTTTAGTGACAACAGAATTTCCACCCTTGTTATCCCCGTCCAACAAACGGCATTCCATTAGCCATAACAGTCATGTTCAGCACATTTGCACCTTGAGGTAAATTGGCCATATACAAAACAGCATCGCTCACAGGTTGAGTACTTATCGTAGGCTCACTCAGTGTTGAACCGTCGGGCTGGAGCACTCCTTGCGCCATTTGATCACCCATACTTGAACTGATATTGCCAAGATCTATTTGACTACAGGTGATGCCAAACTGGCGACCATCCAATGACAGTGACTTGGTTAACCCGGTTATCGCATGTTTACTGCAGGTGTAAGGCGCGGAATACAATCGCGGCGTGGTCGCGGAAACAGATCCATTATTAATGATTCGTCCACCCCGTGACTGCTTGCGCATTTGGCCAAAGGCCGCACGCGCACATAGAAACGCACCAGATAAATTTATGTTAATCAGCTTGTACCACTCATCCAAGTCCAACTCATCGACTGGAACGGCGCTTGCGGCTATCCCAGCATTGTTAAACAGTAGGTCTACCTGCTTGAATTCATCCACAGCCAGATTAAACAACTTCTCTACATCCTCGACCAAGCTAACATCACACTCAACTGCGAGCCCTGGGGTGGCCATACTGGATACTGTGTCATCCAGTTTATTTTTGGTTCTACCTGCAACGACGACATGCCACTGCGCATCACTAAGTGCGAGCGCTACAGCACGGCCAATACCGTCACCACCGCCAGTTATGATGGCTACTTTGTTCAAACTTGTTCTCCTGGAATTTAACCTTTGACTGCGCCAGCCGTCATGCCGGTGATTATTTGGCGCGAAGCAAACAGAGTGAAAATAATGGGCGGTATGGCTAATAACATGCCGGTAGCCATAATGACTCCCCATTCAACATTGAATTCGGACATGTTGTTAACGATCAGTATTGGGACAGTTTTTGTATCGCGATCTGAAAGCGCTGACGCAAGCAAGTACTCATTCCATGCAATACGAAACGTGAAAATTGCCGCTGCCGCTAAACCAGGCTTTATCAATGGCAATACCACTTTAAAAAACACCTGAAACGGGCCTGCACCATCCATTCGAGCGGCTTCTTCCAATTGCTTTGGCACCTGTACGATAAAACTCTGCAAGATCCAAATAACAAACGGGAGGTTCATCGCGATATAGATAATGATGATGCCCGAGTGTGTTCCAGCCAAACAGACATCTCCGCGCCCACCAAATGTGTCGCGTATCAACGCTCCTAACCCACTTGCTTTGGAGATACAAAATTCGTTATTCCATATTCCAAAGACTGGTACTAACAGCACCGCTGGCGGCACCATGCGAACCATCAATGTTGTACCAGATGCTGTGTCACGCCCCATAAATCGAAAACGAACCAAGGCATAGGCGGCCATGCACCCTATGATCAAGGTGAGTACTGTGGACACCAGGGCAATAATCAGTGAATTGATAAATGCACCGCCAAATTTCAATGAACAAAAATCCAGATGATCAAGTTCGTACGGCAGTAAATCGCACAAAGCTGTTTCATAGTTTTGAATGGTCGGCATGAACAGCAAACCACTTGTCCCGGAGATGATATCGACGTCCAATTTGAACGAATTGATAAACATCAATGCTATCGGGCCAACCGCCATAATGATCAGCATGAAAACAACAGCGTAAAACGCTGGATGCTGGGCTTTTTGAACAATTGTTCAGGTGTGCCCTCTTGCTGAATGTGCCCGCCATGCATAACCACAATGCGGTCAGCCAGGGTCATCGCTTCAATTTGATCATGCGTTACGTAAATCATGTTTTTGCGCACACGTTGTCGCATGACCGCAAGCTCTGCACGCATTTGCGTACGTAATTTCGCATCAAGGTTTGACAAAGGCTCATCAAACAGAAACGTTGAGCTATCGCGAGTCAGTGCTCGACCCATAGCGACTCGCTGACGCTGACCACCAGAGAGTTCAGCCGGCTTGCGATGCAAGTAATCAGTAAGGCCAAGCATTTCGGCAACACTACCTACCTTCTCAGCGATCTCTTTCTTAGGTCGCTTTTGCAGGCGTAGCGAAAAGGACATATTGTGGGCCACGTCCATATGGGGATATAGGGCGTAGTCCTGAAACACCATCGCCAAGTCACGCTCTTTGGGCTCAAGACGGCTAACCGCTTGATCCCCAATATAGATTTCCCCTTCGGTGACGGACTCCAGACCCGCAATCATCCTTAGAGTGGTCGACTTTCCGCACCCGGAAGGCCCTACAAGTACCGTGAACTCAGCATCTTCCATCTCGAGATTGATGCTGTGCAGCACCTCGACGGACCCGTAGCGCTTGGTCAGGTTTTCAAGCTTGATCTTCGGCATATATCTCTATGACTCTCTCAAAGTAGAGCGTAGTTGCAGCGCCATTTAGCTAAAATGTTACCGGTAACATTCAATGGAGATAATAGTACAGTGACGCTATAAATTATTGCAAGCGATAATTTAAGAAAAATTGGATTTGGATGCGGTTTCAGCCTAAAAGGAGGTCCGCAGCGCATTTAGATAATGGCACTCATACAAGCTGACTACTGAGAATATTCGTCTCAATATAGATAACTTGTGGCAAGTTAAGATATTTCGCTGTTAAAAATCGCTATGTTACGTAACTTAGAGAACAGAGCTGGCAAATACCAGTACAGCTAAAAGGATAGAGGGGCACGACGTCATTAAGATAACTGATGCGAAGGTATTTATCGGAGGACCTGGAAAAAACTACGTCACCCTGAAGATCATGACTGATCAAGGCGTTTACGGACTCGGCGATGCCACGATCAATAATCGTGAAACCCTCCCCGCTACTTATCTGAAGGATTACCTTATACCTAATTTGATTGGGATGGATCCGCGTAAGAGCGAGGACATCTGGCAATACTTTTACCGAGGCGCATATTTCCGCCGAGGCCCTATCGAGATGGCGGCCTTTGGTGCTATCGATATGGCCTTATGGGATATCAAAGGCAAACTTGCCAACATGCCTCTGTACCAATTGTTTGGTGGCAAGAGTCGCGATGCAGCAATGGTATATGCGCATGCAAGCGGATCCGATCTAAATGATTTGATGAATTCCATATCGCACTTTGTTGAACAAGGCTATAAAGCCGTTCGCGTTCAATGTGGCATACCCGGGATGCCAACCGCGAGTTATGCGGTACCTGAGAAAAGTGGAAATTCCACGCATTACATGACTGATTTCAGCGGTATCCGACCCAAGGTCGAGATTTGGGATACCGATCGATACCTACGCTACATGCCCGGTGCATTAGCCGAAATTCGTGATCACTTTGGTCCCCAATTGAAAATACTGCACGATGTACACCATAGACTTCTACCGCGCGAAGCGGCTGAATTTGCCAAAGAAATAGAATCGGTAAAATTATTTTGGCTTGAAGATCCTACCCCTGCTGAGGATCAAGATGCTTTAAAACTCATACGTCAGCACTCCACGGCACCTATCGCCATTGGCGAGGTGTTCAACTCGATTTGGGAATGCAACAAACTCATTGAGAATGAGCTTATCGATTTTATAAGAATTGCCGCAACCTATGCCGGTGGCATAACTCACGTTAAACGTATCGTTGATCTCGCTGGCCTGCATCATGTGCGCACAGGCTTTCATGGTGCACCTAGTCATTCGCCAATCTGCATGGCTGCCCATGCACACCTGAATGCATGGGCACCTAATTTTGGTATTCAGGAGTATCTGGTTCTTGGCACCGTTGAATGTGATGCATTGTTCCCGACCGAACACAAGATGGAGAAAGGATTGATGTACGTTAGCGACGCTCCAGGCCTTGGAATTGATTTTGATGAACAAGAGGCGAGTCGATATAGCTACAAACCTGGCAGCCATCCTATCGTTCGTTTGCAGGACGGAACACTCTGGGACTATTGAACACACTTGCACATTTGTAGACTTAGCCCAACCACAGAAGTAACAACGACTAATTACTATTGATGTTTACCTAGCTCATCCATTGACCACCATCAACATTATAAGTCTGCGCCACTACGTACTCAGCGTCCTTGGAGGCAAGGAACACCGCCATCCCAGTCAGATCTTCTGCTAGACCCATACGACCATAGGGCACTGCCTCCCCGACCTCCTTTTTCTTTTGCCCGGGTTCTTTGTTTTCGTAGGCGGCGAAAAATGCATCAACACCGTCCCAATGTTCACCATCGACAACTCCAGGGGAAATGGCATTGACATTTATACCGTGTTTAATAAGATCCATCCCTGCTGATTGAGTCAGAGAAATAATAGCCGCTTTGGTGGCACAGTAAACCGCAACCAAGCCCTCGCCACGTCGACCAGCCTGGCTGGCCATGTTGATAATCTTGCCGCCCTGTTTCCGCTCGATCATGTGTTTGGCAACTGCCTGCAGAGTGAAAAGTGAACCAGAAAAATTCACTGCAAAAATCTTGTCGTAATCCTCTCGTGTTATTTCAACAATCGGAGCTGCGGAAAACAATGCCGCGTTGTTGATGAGAATATCAATGGACCCAAGCTTCTCTATGGTTTCAGCCACTGCTGAATCAATACTGTCCTGTTGAGTCACATCCATGTGTACAGAAACTGCGTTGTCTCCAATCTCCGCGGCCGTCTTTTTTGCTGCATCGAGGTTTATATCAGCAATACAGACCTTGGCACCCTCCTTTACGTACTCTTTCGCGAACGCCTTGCCTATCCCTCTCGCAGAGCCAGTAATCAAAGCTGTTTTACCCACTAACCGACCCATAAAATTGGCTCCTGTTTAACAAGTGTGATGTACACTCGATCTATACTAGCACTCTCAAATACTGGATCTGCAACCTTCCCTGATTGGCCTCGGCTTCTGTATTAAGGACACACACCAAAACATGAACAACAAGATCGATCATATTGCCGTTGGCGCCGACACCTTAACTCAAGGTATTGACGCCATGTCCGCAGCTCTCGGGGTCACACTGACACCTGGCAGTAAACACGATTTAATGAGTACGCATAATTGTGTGATGCAAGCTGGCAATGAGAGCTTTTTCGAACTCATCGCTGTGGACCCCGACGCACCTGCACCACCTCGCACCCGGTGGTTTACGTTGGACGATCCAAAAACCAGCAAACGACTCGCTGAACGTCCAAGAGCCTTATGCTGGGTTGTAAACACTAACGATCTGGACAGTCTGGTTGCCAACAGCCCCGTCGACCTCGGTGAAATAGTGACCTTTACTCGTGGAGACAGAAGCTGGCGACTAACAGTGCCTGCCGATGGACACCTGCCAATGCAAGGTCTATTACCAGCTTTTATAGAGTGGTCACCCGGTCCACACCCAAGCACCGCTCAAGTTGATCATGATGTGAGACTCCAAAAGGTTACCCTGACTCACCCAGATCCGGCCAAGCTCACATCAATACTGGAAGCGCTGAACGTTCAGCATTTGGCAACAGTCCTTGAAGGGGAAACGCAACTGTCGTTCACCCTGAAATCAGGAAAAGGCTCTGTGGTGATTGATTGAAGCCGCTGGCGGCTATTCAAATTAGCACGTGTAATTCAAACCCAGTCGGCCTCCATCAACATAGATGGTTTCACCAGTGATGTAACTGGCTTTTTTACTCGCGAGAAAAGCAACTACATCACCTATTTCGCGAGCACTCCCCAAGCGTTGCATAGGTGTTCTGGACATTGCCGTTTTCATGGCTTCGGGATTGGCATTCACTGCGGCCATCATTTCTGTATCAATAGAGCCCGGACCAACAGCGTTTACACGGATATTATGGGGAGCCAGCGCAAGCGATGCTGCCTTGGTAATCTGCATGACACCACCTTTGGATGCACAATAGGCAGGAATAGCCGGGATAGAAACAACAGCATTGATGGAAGACATATTGATAATGGCCCCTTCTTCTTTATGCGCTATCATATTTTTTGCTGCACGCTGAGTGGCGAGAAACGTCCCCGTCAAATTGATATCAATCACTTTTTGAAAATTCTCTAATGGTGTTTCGAGAAAATCTCCTGGCAGGGCAACACCAGCATTATTAACCAGTACACTTAGCGCACCGTGATCAGCCTCGATTTTGTCGAACATGGCGTTGACCTGTTCAGGATCACCCATATCACAGGCAATACCGACTGTTCCTGAACCTAATTCTTTTGCTGCCGCGACAACACCGTCGGCATTGATGTCAGCAAGTATCGCAGTGACGCCGTCCTCTTTCAGTGCTTCTGCACAGGCGTATCCAATGCCTTGTGCTCCACCGGTAATCAAAGCCAGTTTGTTCGACGCCATATAATTATTCCCTGTAGTTGAGACTAAAAGCTTTTTAATATTTGATTAGTGGTAAATGATGATTGAAAAATACGTGACATAACAGGGGCGGACGCGACCGTTGTCAGCTCCGTTATAGGTAACGGTAGGTTTTCACGATCCATTCCTGTCAACAATTCAGAAATCGATTTACCGAAAATAGTGCCAGTGGTTATACCTCGTCCGTTATAACCAATCGCCGTGAAGATATTCTCATCCAATTCGTAAATACGCGGTAGATGATCTGGTGTCATGGCGATCTGACCGTGCCACGCTTCTTCGAATTCAACTTCACCAAGGGATGGAAAGATGCGTTTAATCTGTTTTGTCGCCCATCGATGAGACAAACCTTTATCTGTAGACCCAATTACTTTGCCCATACTACCAAGCAACAGACGATTGGCATGGTCGCGTCTGATGTTAAACATGATGTTTCCGGTATCCCATAGACCTTGCCTCCCTGGCAATATATGCGATGCATCCTCACCCATGGGCTTACTGGCAAATTGAAAATAATGAATGGGCGTAAATACCTTTTTCAAGTCTGGCCACAAGCCATCTGTATACGCATTAGTCGCCAATACGACTGACTTGGCCGTCATTCGGCCCTGATTGGTTTCAATTATCCACTTACCACTGTCGCGTTTTAATCTCGATGCCCTGACACCCGTACTAATGGTTGCACCTGCGCCATATGCGGCTCGTGCCAAGCCACGGCAATACCCCATCGGGTTGATCGTGCCACAGCGCTTATCCAGCAGCCCACCGTGAAACGCATCAGTACCAATCAGCCCAGTAACCTGTTCCCGGTTAAGTAGCTCTACCGGTTTGCCAAGACGTACCCATTCCTTATGCCGTTCACTCAGCTCCAGAAAACCAGTCGCTGAATGCGCCGCGTGAATCGTTCCATTTCTTGTTGCTTCACAGCGCATCTGGTGCTTCTCTATAAGTGAGAATACGTACTCAGGTGCGTTGCCGAAATGTTCTATAAAGCGTGGACCATAGGTAGTGCCAAGTTTCTCTCGCACCTTTTGTGGTGCGAGCCAAAGTGCCGCATTGACTAAACCGACATTTCGGCCTGACCCACCAAAACCTATTTGTTCAGCTTCCAGGACGTGGGCGTTCAAGCCTTTTTCGGCACAATGCAAAGCCGTGGATAGACCAGTGAATCCACCACCGACAATCGCAACATCTGCGTCTGCATCGGCTTGGAACGAGCGGTTATAGTCTGCTTCTTCGGCTGAGGCATCCCACAGGGATATGGGAGTAGCATTAGCCATGCATGATTTTCACGGGATGTGCCGATCTCAACGATTTCGCCATAGCCTCGTAGTGTACCAAGATGATTCCGAGGTCAGGTCATGAATTACGCCCCATAGCTCGGCTGGCTATGGGGCGTAAGAGTACGGCTCGCAAACTAATTTGCGACGCCGCCAAGCACAACAGTTCAGTATTACGCTAGTTTGGACTTGAAGAACTCAAGAGTACGATCCCACGCCAGATTTGCTGCATCTTCGTTGTATCGCTTTGTGGAGTTATTGTGAAAGCCATGACCAGTTTCCGGATACAGATGGCGCTCGTATTCAACATTGTTTGCCATAAGTGCAGCTTCAAAATCAGGCCACTGAGCATTGATGCGATCATCTTTCTCTGCCGCTTGAATCATCAAAGCACCCGTAATTTTCGCCACCTCTTCAGCAGGTGGTGAGCTTCCATAAAACGGTACACCTGCCTTCAGATCGTCGCTCATTTGACTGGCCAGAAAATTCACAACACCACCGCCAAAGCAAAAACCAACGGCGCCGAGTTTGCCGGTTGATAATTCATGCTT
>CAZQOI010000060.1:0-8252 GCA_964594905.1 uncultured Granulosicoccaceae bacterium | reverse complement strand
TTACCGCCAGGTGATGGGTAATCGACATAGGTAGCCTTGATGCGTTCATCCGTGAATGAAATAGTTTGTGCTTCAGCATAACGAGGAAATAAAGCCTGTGCCATGGTTAAGCCAGACACACCAGCGACGGTAATAGCACTTGCGCGTTTCAAGAATTCGCGACGGCTAATAAACCCGTGGCAATATTGGTCGTACCAGGAATAGACCCGTTCATCTATCTCGAGATCTTCGATATCAACTTCCGCTTCAAGAGTTGCATTGCTCATAAATAAACCTCAATTATTTTTAGAAAATAGTAAACCGTGTGTTTATCAGCCCGTTCGAAAAAATCACACCAGTGACGTTTTTGATTTCTCGACCCCATTAAAATACCCACTTGTTTCGGAGGACTGGCAAAGGCCCTTCGTTAGTATACTCAGGAATCATGTGATCTCAATACGCCTAAATTACAGGGGTGCTAGAATTCATGGCAAGCACAATTTCAGTGCATGTGCCAGAGAGCCATATCCCTAAAAGTCGCTATACAAAGCATCTCTCGCATGCCTATAAAAAGCATCTAATCCGATCAATTTCAACCGAACTCGTTCACTACGATCACAGTTATGCTTCATCGTTCCATGGGCCTCACCTATGCCCAAACCGACAAATCTCAAATCGGCTATACGCTGATGGCGCCCTTTGCATCCAACCTTGCATTTCTGGTCAATCCACAAGGTGAGGTTGTACATAGTTGGACGGGTTCCCACAGCGTCACCCATGCCTGTTATTTGCTGGAAAATGGAAACCTGTGGATCAATGAATTATCAGACGCACCCAAAGGCGTTCCGCTAACTACAAGCGGTTTAATACGGGAGCGAGATAGTTCTGGTCGTATAGTATGGGAACACCACGATCCCTGGCAGCATCACGATGCCCGGCGTTTACCGCATGGTGGCGCAATCTATATAGCTTACAAAGAGCCTGATATTGATACTGCCTCAGCGTTCTCTGGTGGCGTACCTGACAGCGAACCAGACGGTGGCATGTTTGGCGAATGTATTAAAGAAATAGATGCTGCTGGTCAGCTTTTAAAAGAATGGTCAACCGATCTCCTGCCAGAGAATCTTCGTCGTTTGCACCGGAACGCAAATCGGTGGTCGGCTGGGCATCTTAATACCATACAGCCGCTCGCCAATGGGACTGTGCTGGTGTGCTCCAAAACCTTGAATTTGACCTTTTTATTGCAATGGCAAACGGGTGAATTGCTGTGGCATTTTCAATCTGACACGCTTGGTGGTCCACACGATGCCCAAATGCTCGAAAACGGCAACGTGCTGATTTTTGCCAATGGTTTATACGCAGCTGATTTACATCATAGTCAAGTTTGGGAAATAGATCCAAACACCAACGAGATTGTATGGCGCTTTCATCAACGCGATAACCCTATGCAGTTCTATTCACCGCATATTGGCGGTTGTCAAAGGCTAGCTGGTGGCAACACACTGATTTGTGAAGGTTCGCATGGCTGCGTTTTCGAAGTTTCCAAAGACGGCGATATCGTGTGGGAGTACGTAAATCCGGAATGTGGATTTCACGAATTTTTCGGTCATGCTAACTGGCTTTTTCGTGCTCGTAGTTATCCACTTGGCGCTCCTGAGTTACAAGGGATTCCAACGCTTACCGATTAATGCGATTGAACAGCACCGATAGCGCAACACCAAATATATTGGCAGGCTAAGAAATTCACGATTTACACCGGTGCTCTGGTAACCCTCACTGGAATGTTTGCAAATGCGTGAATCGTACTGTTGGTAAGCGGCACGACCGGGCCTGCTATTTCAAAGCTTTCAACCTTATCTGCCAGCGCTTCAAACAAGCAACTCATTTCAAGACGCGCCAAATTCATCCCAAGACAGGCATGAACTCCTTGGCCAAACCCGCAATGGCCTATTGTCCTGCGTTCAATATCAAAACGATCTGGATCTGGGAATTTATTCGAGTCGCGATTGGCCGCGCCAAAGACTACAAGCACACGTGTATTCTTTGACAATTCCACACCTTCAATTTCAGTATCTTTGGTCACCATTCTGGTGAACGCTCGTATTGGTGTATTTAGCCGTACGATTTCTTCGATAGCGTTTTTAATGAGTGATCTATCAGCCCGAAGTTTTGTCCATTGTTCTGGATTGTCCGCAAACAATTTAATACCATATCCAATTGCTGAGATGGTTGTGTCCAGACTGGGTGCGATGTAGTCTCGCATTAGCTCAGCCGCACGTGGCGGTTCCATACCTGCCTCGATACCTATGTCTATCGCGCGCCTGGCCCACCCTTCCTCACTTATATTGTTTAAGGTCTCTGGGTTATCCAAAAATTGACGCATCGCTTTTAAATTCCCGACAGCTTTCTCCTGACGGTCTTTCGGATCTCCCATTAGTTCAAATGTGGCGGCACCCCAATCCAGCATATGCTCTTTTCCATAGTCTCCGAGCCCCACAAGATCGCGCACGATGGTTAATGGCAAGTGCGGCGCAAGCTCACTCGCCGCATCGAAACTTGTTCTTGATATCATTGCGTCGACAATCGAAACAGCTTCGTCCTCAATGCGTTTACGGATATGGCGAACGTTCTTTGGTGATACAGGCTCAAAGGTTATTTTTCGCGTGGCGTCATGCTGCGGTGGATCTGAGTTCAACGTACTACCAATCAGCAATTTATTGACGTTGTCATTAATCGACACTCCACTGCCGCTACTGAAGGTCTCATGATCACGAAGCGCATGGGTGACAGCCGCGTGCCCACAGATTGCAGGCAAATTGTTCTTCTCAAGCCAAACAACTGGACCAAGTGACAGCATCCGCGTGTAAACAGATACCGGATTTGCGATGGTTTCTTCAGCGTAAAAATCGATATCGCAAATAGGTATATTGGCTTGGCTTGAAGTCATTTATCTCGAAATTTGCTTCGGTGTTTATTGGCTAACAGCAGTATCCAACGGAGCTCAAAAAAAGTAAATGAATCTCAAGCGTCAATTAACGTGCTTTTCTTGTCAGGTCAATTTCGTGTGTGACTATGCCAATAGACTGCTAGTGCTTGGGAAATGCTTCCAACAATATTTTATAGCGCATCTGGGCATCAGTAATCTGACTGTATTCGGCGATCAATTCGCGAATGGGGCCGCCTAACCTTTCAAGACCAGAAACGAATGCCAGTATCACTCCAAGCTCCAGTTGATCCTGAATGACTAACCATCCGCCAAATGCAATGACACCGAACGGACCGAGAGAGATCAGTACATTAACGATGGCTTTCATAATATTTTTGTTCATCAGAAAACGGGTTCTGATGTTGAGTATTAAATCAGTCATCTCAAGAAATAAGGACGGAGGCTCCTTACTTAATAACTCATCCTCAGCATTATCTACTATAAATGCACCTAGTTCCCTCACTTTTATTGCCTTATCTTTCGATAGGTTATTAAGTCTTTTTTGAAAATAGGGAACGATAAAAAACTGCGGGGAATACAGTACCAACGCAATCGCTGCAACCAGTGGTTCTACCCAAAACATATAACCGAGTATCGACGCAAGAGTACCCACTTGTAGAAGCGGACCTGAAATCGCCGAGCCTGAGAAGCCTCCTAGTTTCTCCACTTCACTGCTGAGCATCGATACAACTGCACCCTCATCCACCTGATCATCATATTCAGACGTATTCTTTAATTTTGAGGGAGGCACCACCGTATAGATGCAGTAGTAAACCGAGGATCGCAGAGAATGAACTATCCTCGCCGAAATAAGACCACGTTGTATCCTCATCCAGGTCTTGAGGCCCGAAGCAATCAATAACGCAAGCAAATAGAAAAGAGCCAGCTGAATCAGCAAATCAGTATCTTTTTGCGCGATGGCGTCGTCCAGAATACGCCGCTGAATCTCTAGTGGCACAGGCGCCAGAGGTATCAAAGACAGGGTTAGCAATACGACCAGAATCTGCTGCTTGATAGAGTTATTGAAAATATATCGAAAAACTGATTCAGGCATTGACGTACGTCCTACATAAAAAAGCAGCCATCGTTTCACGCGATGACTGCTTTGTTAGATGAGTTTAAAAGTAATATAACTAGGAGTTGGTGATTCCGAGTGCAAGCAAAGCCTTGATATCTTCTTTACGAGTGCCCGCCACAATTCGGCCGAGTTCCTCTTCACCCCTTAGTAGAATTAATGTGGAGCGACGCGGTACGTTTCTTGATCGACTCACGTCATGTGAGGCATATTGATCCCAGTCAACTCTGACGAAACTGATGTTCTCATCCAAACTTGGGTTTTCCGCCCGTAAATCATCAATAATACGTTCTTGTCGTTTACAGGTACCACACCAATCTGCAGCATAATCCACCAATACAGTTTCACCCGCGGCGAGTTTGTCCTGTATTAATCCTGGTGTGTAGTCAACTGTATTTTCACCCGCCAATAACAGCTTTGGTGTAGCGAGAACCGCTACTGTGTTGAATAAAAAGAGACGTCTGTTCATTGATATTGATTTCCCGATAGCTAAATAAAATTGTTTTGCTTGCTGAGCAATCAGTCATTAAAAATTGGTCGACAAATCCTGAAACCAATCTGGCAATACTGAGACCAACCAGCCCTCGATGACATGATGAAATTTGAAAAATATCATCAGCCCAACCAGTAGAAAAATAAGACCCATTATTGGTTTTGCCCGCTGTGCCAAACCACGCATACTGTGTTGCCGACGTTTGATAGCTTCCTGAGTGCCGTAACCAAGCGCGATAATCACTGTGGAAATACCAAAACCGAAGCTGAGCATAATGAGAAAGGCCCAGCTTAGATTCTCACCTTGGCTTGCCAATGAAATGGCACCGCCGAGAGTTGGCCCGACACAAGGTGACCAAATTGCCCCCAGTAGAAGCCCACCGATAAAGTGGGTTTTCATACTGGTTACTGGCAAGCGCGCCAGATTGTTATCTGCATTGCTACTTAAAGACGCTGTTGCTGATGCAAAGGCTGTGTTGAATTGAGGGACTAGCAAAACGAGACCAAATGCGATCATCATGACGGCACCTATTTGCGACATCAGCTGATCCGTTAAACCGATAGTGTGGCCCGCTGTTGCTATCAGCATTCCAATAGTCACAAACGAGAGGCACATGCCTGCTGCAATAGCCAATGGTCCATGCCGTCCAGCCTGTACTGCCGAAGCTAGAATGATCGGTAATACCGGTAGAACACAAGGGTTTATCAGCGTTAAGAGTCCGGCTAAATAGCCAAATAGAAGTTCCATCGCACAACGGATTCTCTGAAGTCGAAAAAGTTCCCGATGGCTTCAAGATGAGAATTTCTTTGCAACCGGCTCCGAAGTTTAGTTGAGAATCGCCGTGCTCAAAAACGGATATTTGATTAACAGTATCAGCACCAGCAACATCACAAACGCAAACGGCAACGCACCCAGAAACACATCCTTGAGTGATATTCGATCATCGTTGAGCGTTGATTTGATCACAAAACAACTAATACCCAGAGGTGGTGTCAGCAGCCCTATTTCCGCGCCCACAACCGTCACGATGCCAAACCAGACCGGACTCAGTCCCAGCGGCTCGATTAACGGCAGGAACAAGGGAACGACAATCAGGATAATCGACGCTGTATCCAGTAACGTTCCCAGAAACAACATCAGAATCACGTACATCACCATGATCATCGTAAAACTAAGCTGGTTTTCTGCAATGATATCGGCCAACTCATTAGGTAGTGCCGCCAGGCCAAGCATACGACTGTAGATAGAGGCGGCGGTAATCAAAAATAAAATTGATGCTGTGATATGCCCTGTTTCAAGCAATGCTTCCCAAAACGTTTTCCACGTCATTCGGCGACGTAAGACAGCCAGAATCAAACCAATTGCAGCTCCCGCTGCACCCGCCTCTACTGGTGTAAACAAGCCTGTATAGATTCCACCCAGAACAATAATAATCAGAGTCACAAGCGGTAAGGTTTTCATAAACACCTCACGCTTTGACAAGGTTTGCTCTTCTATGACGGGTCGACCACCAACGAAATTTGGAAAGAATTTGCCGGCGAACGCTATCGCTCCAATATAGGCAATGGCTAACATGATCCCCGGAACGATACCGGCCAGAAACATATCGCCAACAGACTGCTCTGCCACAAAGGAATAGATAATCAGCATTGCAGATGGCGGGATAATCATGCCAAGAACCGAAGACCCGGCGACAACACCCACAGCAAACCTTGGGTTGTAGTCGTATCGCATCATTTGTGGCACTGCAACGGTTGCAAAAACTGACGCGGATGCAATTGAAGAGCCGGTGACCGCTGCGAAAATTGCGTTCGCCCCCACCGTTGCCATACCAATGCCGCCTTTTATCTTGCGAAAAAGCGCATTCATGACATCGTAAATATCACTACCCATTCCCGCTTTGGAGACGATTAGCCCCATAAACGTAAACAGAGGCACCGTTGCAAAGGTGTATTCCATGACGCTATCGCCTACGGCGATCTTTATCAGGTTCATGGCCAAATCAAAGTTGTCTCGCATTAACCAGATAGAGACAAACGACACGACACCAAGCACTATCGGGATATAAACACCCAGATAGATCAGAACAACAATGGCGAATATGGACGCCAGTCCGATTTCGATCGGGCTCACGTCGGCTTATTCTCAGTAGGGGATTGAGTATCTAGTTTTTTGGTGTAAACCGATGGTTGGAACAGTTTCAGAAAAAACAACAGGCAACACAGACTTGCACTTAGAAATATCACAAGTTTTATCGGCCACCATGGAGCTGTAAATACGCCTGGCACACCAAAGTAATCTTTGGTTTCGAACATCTCGACAAATTCTGGCCATATCGCGATAGCGATCAGCAACATGAATACGCAAGCAATCAAGTTTATGATTTTTTCGATAAATGCTGAAAATTGTGGCCAGCGGTTTCCAGCGACAGTAAGAAACCCATCTGATCTTGTCAGGCGGTTTACTCGCGTGACATCAGGAAGCTGTAGAAACACGATGAGCACCATCGAGAATTGAACCAGCTCGACAGCACCATGAAAAGGTTTATTGAAAACGCCACGGGCAACTACATCGTAATTGACCACGATAACCAGTAACAGCACCACCAACGTGCCGGCGGCATTCGCCAGGATAGCGATTCGCTCTACCGCTGAAAGGCAAGTCTGAAAAGGTTTATTCACAGCTTTTCGTTAGATGGCTTGTCGTTGGAAGTCATACGCAGTAACGATACGCGATAACAAGGAATCAACCGGAGCGCCGATTGGTTCGAAAATCATATTTCGAAACCAAAAAGACTGCCGGGATGAAAAATCATCCCGGCATTTGGACTACTCAGTTGATACTAGAAGGGCTTTACAGCTCGGATGCCCAATCACGTATTGGATCGTGGCCAGATGCAGACAATTTTCCCAGGTAGCTTTTCAACATATCTGAACCTGGCTCGCCTTTCTCATCTAGGTTTTTAGCCCATTCGACAGCAATGTTTGGCATTGCACTCGCCCACGCTGCTCGATCTTCAGCGGAAACTTCGATCACCTTACCACCAGCTTCTTCATAAGCTTTGCGACTGGCTTCGGCTCTGTCCATTGCAACCGATGCGACGTGATCTCGGTACGCTACAGCTACTTCAAGTAAAACGTTTTGCACCTCTTCAGGCAACTTCTTCCAGTAGTCACTATTGACAGTAACGGTTTTGGAATTTACCGCACCCAAATCAACTTTAAGCATAGATGGCGCTACTTCCGCAATCTTGAACGTCTTGGCAGCTTCCGGCCATAACATTGCGTGATCTACCAGACCAGTTTGCAACATGCTGTAGAAATCAGTCAGGCCACCACGTACGCCTACAGCGCCTTCGATCCCTTCGACATATCGCATGTTCATACCAGCGCCAGCTACCTTGCCGCCCTGAATGTCGTCAAGCGATGAGATATCCTTAGTGCTGAAGACCTGATAGGTGTCCAGTACAACGCCTGTAGCCAGATAAACTTGATTTTGCTTGGCAAATTCCTTCTGCATAGTCGGGAATTCTTTCGCAATTTCATCAATTGCCTTAGCAACTGCGCGTGAATCTGCTGCGACAAACGGAGTCACTGCTGAAAGCGCCTGACTTGGTAGTTTCGAATTATGAAAAATAGTGGTCACAATCCCGATATCGCCCAGTCCAAGCTTTACACCTTCCAAAACACCTTTTGGCTTAACGATCGAACCGCCATAGC
>CAZQOI010000059.1:0-19855 GCA_964594905.1 uncultured Granulosicoccaceae bacterium | reverse complement strand
AGATTAATCATCGTTGTATTTCTGAGTAACATCGGATTGATGACATCAAAATTTTCTTTGGCATCAATCAAGGTTGGGGTATTGATCGCCACTGTAGGCGAGAGCATAACATCAACATCAGAGAGCACAATAGAAAATTGATCAACGGATTGTTGCCTTATTACGTGAGCGTCTGCGATATCTTTTTCATTCAGTGATTCAGAAGATCGTATTCTCTTCAACACTTTCGGGTCGCCAATCGTCTCAAGCTTAGTTAACGAATCTACATAGATTTTGTGCGCTTCACTGGATACGATGCCGATCATTGCCATTTTGTTTTCACTAGCGAAAGCCATATCGACCGGAACAAGAGTGTGACCTAAGGATTCGAGTTTTTTGATTGTAGATTCAAAATCTCGTTTGACCCGTTGGTCAAGGCCATCGATAAATGCACCGGTAGGTATCCCGAGTCGATAATTCTGCTTAGTACTCTCTCGGATTTCGCGTTCCACCGATGTGTTGCGTAAAACGTCGAAACAATTTGCTGCCATCTTAAATGTACGTGTCAAAGGGCCCACACTATCGAAGGTGTCTGACAGCGGGTGAACACCTTTTAATGAAATGGCTTGTCGTGAGGGTTTGTAGCCATACAGTCCGTTAACCGCTGCCGGGAGGCGTACAGAACCCCCGGTATCTGTGCCCATGGCGATATCACAAAGACCATGAGCTACGCTCAATGCTGCGCCCGAGGATGAGCCACCCGGGACACGAGTTCGATCAAAGATATTACCCGGTGTGCCGTAATGTGGGTTCTGGCCAGTGCCGGAGTAGGCGAATTCCGTCATTGAGGTACGACCTATAATCAAAGCCCCTGCGGCTTTTAGTGTCGCTACTACATCGCTATCTTGGGTGGCGGGTTCACGATCAGCGAGCAGCTTTGAGGCAGCGGTTGTTTGTTTGCCAGCCTCATCGAATAGATCTTTGACCGACACAAGCTGACCATATAAGGGCAGATCTGCAGAGGTGTCTACTAGCCCATCAAGCCGTTCCGCCTCGGCAAGCAGTTCGTCTTTGGAAAAGCGGGTGAATATGCGTGAAGCTTCATCTCCAAGCGCATCTACCTGTTCAATCAGCTTATGGGCTCGTGCAGTCAGGGTATTCATTGCTTGAGATTACCACGGGTGTTGTCACTGGGAATTTTACCCCGTATACTAGGCGGCTCAGTCAGGTGCGGGGTGGAGCAGTCTGGCAGCTCGTCGGGCTCATAACCCGAAGGTCGTAGGTTCGAATCCTACCCCCGCTACCAATTTCAAAAGCGTTTCATATCAGGCTGAGAAGAATTTCCAAAGCCCCGCAATATCGGGGCTTTTTTGTGCGCGTTCAAAACTGCATTCGAGCCCATCGTCTGCAAGCTCAAATAGCAGGAAACGTAAAACCTCGGTTTTTCCAAAAACCGAATTTTTTCTGTGTGTATCGTTCTCAAATTATTTAGTTGGCTGGAAAACCCATTGCCATAGGCTCTCAAAAAAGTGCAGTCAATAAACCGTCCCTGTATGCAAACGACTGTCAATACAACGTTGCTTAGTTAACCTGTTCAAGGGTGAAATAACACGACGCAAGATGCTAGGGTCGTTGAAGGTTAATCAGGAGTTGCCTTTGAACTATCTGATAAATGCCCTGCTTATTGTGACTATCGCTGGTATCGGATTGTTCGTTTTACCAATAGCAGCGGGTTTGAGTATTGCGTTGTTAGTTATCACGTTAGCGGTTCTATGGATGGTTGGCGTACATCAATTTGTATCTCGTTTCCTGCATGGAACTGAGCCGGACTTGTTTCCGACTGACGAACCGCTTGACGATTCTGCCGAGTCGCCTATGAGATAGCCTTACACAAGTTAAAAGGCTGTCGTCATGCACGTTGGATTTATTGGTCTTGGAAATGTTGGCAGCAAACTCGCCGGTAGTGTGCTGAGAAATGGCCTTGAGCTCACCGTCAGGGACTTGGACCGAAGTGCGGCAGCAGCTTTGCTCGAAAAAGGTGCGAAATTTGGTGAATCTGCGGCAGAGATGGCGCGACATTGTAATGTCATCATTACCTGTCTTCCTTCTCCCGAAGCAAGCGCTGCAGTACTTGAACAAAGCGGAGGTGTGCTCGAGGGCCTAACACCCGGCACCATCTGGGCTGAAATGAGCACTACCGATGAAGCTGAGGTCAAAAGACTCGGCGCAAAAGTAGAGGCCAAAGGTGGATTTGCGGTTGACTGTCCCGTATCCGGTGGTTGCCATCGAGCGGCGACCGGAAACATTGCAATCTTCGCTGGTTGTAATCGAGAGACATTCGAAAAGTTACTGCCGGTGCTGACGACCATGGGTCGTCGGATTTTGCATACCGGAGAACTCGGTTCCGCATCGATCCTGAAAGTCATGACCAATTATCTTGCCACTGCGAACCTCCTGACCGTGTGTGAAGCCTTGGTCACAAGCGCCGCGGCTGGGATGGATCTTGCAACCACCTATGAAGCAATACGGGTCTCATCTGGCAATTCTTTTGTGCATGAAACAGAAAGTCAGGTCATTCTGAACGGGTCACGGGATATCAACTTCACCATGGATCTGGTGTTGAAAGATATTGGCCTGTTTCAGCAAGTGGCGGATCGCGCTGGTGTCCCGCTTGATATCAATCCTTTGTTGATCAAAATCATGCAAGATGGTGCGGAACGCTACGGTATGCGCGAATGGTCACCGAATATTATTCGGCGCCTGGAAGATGCCACAAAGCTTGAGATTTTGGCTGACGGGTTTCCAGCTGAAATGGTTGATGATGAGCCAGAAGAGCCAGGTTATGAAATAGTGCCGAGGAATCGAACTTGATATTTTCTTCAACTTACGGATGATTAAGCGCAAGCTGAGAACTCTCGGCCTGCAAAGGTAGTCACAGTAGGCAATTCGTCCAGTCAAACGTCTTTACGAGGATAAGCTTCATGGGTACCGCACATCACCTCGACGACAAGTACACCGCAACCAGCGGCAGTGCCTTTATGAACGGCACACAAGCTCTCGTTCGCTTACCGATGGTGCAGCTACAGCGTGATCGTTTAGCTGGGCTGAATACAGGTGCTTTTATTTCTGGTTATCGGGGTTCACCGATCGGTGCCTACGATCAACAATTGCAGCGTGCCAGCAGATTCCTGGACGAATCAGGTGTTGTCTTCCAACCAGGTGTTAATGAAGAGCTTGCAGCGACAGCAATTTGGGGGTCGCAGCAAGTTCAGCTTTCTTCAGGTGCAAACAAAGATGGGGTGGTTGGCATTTGGTATGGCAAAGGCCCTGGTGTCGATCGCTGTGGTGACGTGTTCAAACACGGTAACGCGGCTGGTTCATCCAAGCATGGTGGCGTCCTGTGCATAGCGGGTGATGATCACGCTGCAAAGTCATCAACTGTGCCTCACCAATCTGATCATGCTTTTATGGCGTCTGTCATGCCGGTATTGTTTCCGTCATCCGTGCATGAATTTATAGAGCTCGGACTGCTCGGTATTGCGATGTCTCGCTACTCAGGTTGTTGGGTTGGTTATAAAGTTATTTCTGACACCATCGAAACAAGTGCTGTTCTTTCACTAGATCGGGAAAATATAGACATTGTTAAACCCGCTGATTTTGTTCTGCCCGAGGATGGTCTTAATCTGCGTTGGCCTGATCCACCACTGATTCAGGATGAAAGGCTACAGGAACAAAAAGCTTACGCAGCACTGGCTTTTGCGCATGCGAATGGAATTGATCAATTAGTTGTCGATTCACCAAAGGCGCGTTTTGGTATTGTCGCCACTGGTAAAGCTTACGAGGATGCGCGACAAGCTTTGCTTGAGCTCGATATTGATGAAACAGTTATGCGTGACATTGGTATCAGAATATACAAAGTTCGCATGCCATGGCCACTTGAACCGAATGGAATCCGAGAATTTTCAGAGGGTCTCGAAGAGGTTTTGATCGTTGAAGAGCGGCGTGAAATTATTGAACATCAAATCAAGCAGCAGTTGTTTAATTGGCGGCCAGATGTGCGACCACGTATCGTTGGCAAGTTTGATGATAACGACAAGCCCTTTTTACCTTTATCTACTGCCTTGTCTATTTCACGGGTAGCGCGGGCGATTGCTGAACGACTGCTTACGTTATCAATTGATGAATCGCTAAAGACGCGAATCAAAGAGCGACTTGCTTATCTGCAAAAACGCGCGGACGAAAAAGCGAATCATCAAGCGCCGATTGATCGCCAACCCTGGTTCTGCTCCGGCTGCCCACATAACACGTCAACCAAAGTGCCGGAAGGTTCAAAAGCGATGGCAGGTATTGGTTGTCATTATATGACTATCTGGATGGACCGAAGCACTGACACGTTTACGCAAATGGGCGGGGAGGGAGTGCCATGGTCTTCCATCAGCCATTTCACTGACGAGAAACATCGTTTTGTAAATCTTGGTGACGGCACGTACTTTCATTCAGGCTTACTAGCAGTTCGGGCATCGGTCGCGGCCAAGGTCAACATCACTTACAAGGTTTTGTACAACGATGCGGTAGCCATGACAGGTGGGCAAGATATCGATGGTGAGTTAACGCCTGCGTTAGTAACACAACAATTGAAAGCCGAAGGTGTTTGGCCAATCTATCTTGTTACTGACGATCCCAAAGGGGTTGATTCCGCATCACTTGCTTCGGGTGTAGTAATCAAGCATCGAGACGAGCTCGATCCAGTCATGCGTGAACTACGCGAGCTTGATGGTTGTAATGCGATCGTGTACGTACAAACTTGTGCAGCGGAAAAGCGTCGGCGTCGCAAGCGAGGTTTACTCGAAGACCCGGCCAAGCGTGTCTTTATAAATACGGATGTGTGCGAGGGTTGTGGGGATTGTTCCGTGCAATCGAATTGTGTTTCGATAGAACCTGTAGAAACAGAATTTGGGCGTAAGCGGCGTATCAACCAGTCGAGCTGTAATAAGGACTATTCCTGCGTCAAGGGTTTTTGTCCTTCATTTGTTACGGTATATGACGGTGAACCCGCCAAACCAGGTAAGCAATCAGCTGCCGCCGACATACCCAAGAAACAACAAACATTTGACTTGCCCGAGCCTGGTGTACTTGAGTTGGGCGATGAAGCTTGGAACATTGTTATTACCGGTGTTGGTGGTACTGGTGTTCTTACTATTGGTGCGCTGCTCGGTATGGCCGCGCATATCGATGGCAAGGCACCGATCGTTCTTGATATGGCAGGGCTTGCACAAAAAGGCGGCGCTGTCTTGAGTCAGGTACGCATCGCTAAAGAAGAATCAATGGTCTCAAGCCCTAATATGGTTGCCGGCGGTGCAGATTTATTGATCGCTGCGGACGCGGTCGTGGCGGCTTCAGCCAATGGTGTGGTGTTATGTGATGCTGAGCGTACCCATGCAGTTGTGAATACTACAACTGCGCCAGTAGCCGCCTTTATAGGCAGTCGCGATTTTAAATTTCGTTATAGTGAAATGGAAGCAACAATAAGTCGTGTTGTTCAATCCGCTAAACATTTTCAACGCTTTGGTGACACCGCTGAAAAGCTTGTCGGTGATTCGATTGCGACGAATATCATGATGCTTGGCTATGCGTGGCAGTTAGGTCATATCCCTTTGAGTTTCAAAGCTCTTGATGAAGCCATTGAACTTAACGGTGTTGCTATCGACGCAAATCGTTTGGCTTTTTCCTGGGGCCGACAACTCGCGGCCGATCCTGCAATGGTAAAAACGGTGCTGGCCGAAGCAGACAAGCCAAAAGCGGTAGCTGTCACCTGGAAAAAAGAGATGCCACTTGAGGAGCTGATTGAGCATCGAAAATCACACCTGATGGCATATCAGAGTAAATCCTGGGCCAGTCGTTATGAAAAGACTATTGCCAGGGTACGTGATTCGTTTTCAACTAATGGTCTAGCTGAAAGCCACACGCGTATAGCTGTACAGCAGCTTGCAAAGCTCATGACTTATAAGGATGAGTATGAAGTGGCTCGTTTGTACTCTCGCCCGGAATTCACTGAATCAATCAAACAGAATTTTACCGGTGACTTCTCGTTGAAATTCAATTTGGCACCACCAATGTTGGGTGGTACTGACCCTGAAGGCAGACCGTTGAAGCGTGAGTTTGGACCCTGGGTGTTGTCTTTGTTCAATGTCATGCAAAAAGGTAAAAAATTACGTGGAACCTGGTTTGATCCGTTTGGCCGAACTGCTGAACGCGTTGCCGAGCGTGAATGGATCAAGCGCTACGAACTCGATCTAGACAAGCTGGTTAAGATACTTGAGGCAAGATCACTTACGGGGTCTCTATCATCAGAGTATTCTGCATCGGTTGCGGCCATTCTTTCCGTGCCCGATGAGATTCGTGGATTTGGTCCGGTTAAACAGGAGGCCATGGAGAAAGCATTAATTGCTCGTAGAGATGCATGGGCGCATCTTGAAGGGATTGAAATGACAAACGTTGAGCAGGCGGCTTGAAGCCTGTGCCAATACAATAAAAAATCCAGTTATACCCATCTAAAGAGAACCAATCATGTTTCAACAAGGGATGCGATTTAAGCTTGGCGAAGATATCGATGCACTTCGTGACATGGTGTCGCGATTTGCCAACGATGTGATTGCCCCGCAAGCTGCCAGTATCGACAGCTCCAATGAATTCCCAATGAGCCTGTGGCAAGAGATGGGAGAGCTTGGTCTACATGGCATTACCGTGCCAGAAAAAAACGGTGGTGCGGGGATGGGCTACCTTGCCCATTGTGTAGCGATTGAAGAAATCAGTCGTGCATCTGCATCTGTTGGTTTGTCCTATGGCGCGCACTCTAATCTTTGCATCAACCAGATCAACCGAAATGGTACGGATCAACAAAAAGAACGCTATTTACCCGATCTGATCAGTGGTAAAGCGGTAGGTGCATTGGCAATGTCCGAACCCGGGTCTGGGTCGGATGTGGTCTCCATGCAGCTACGCGCACAAAAAAATGATGATCATTACATTCTTAATGGCAACAAGATGTGGATTACCAATGGACCTGATGCAGAGACGCTTGTGGTCTATGCCAAGACAGACCCTGACGCAGGTCCACGAGGGATAACTGCATTTATTATTGAACGTGGCATGCAGGGGTTCTCGACCGCACAGAAACTGGATAAATTAGGTATGCGCGGTTCCAACACGTGCGAGCTGGTCTTTAAGGATTGTCAGGTGCCAGAGGCAAATATTCTTGGTGTGGAAGGCAAAGGCGTGAATGTGCTGATGTCGGGCCTTGACTACGAGCGCGTAGTATTGGCAGCAGGTCCACTTGGCATAATGGCGGCTTGCCTTGATGTGGTCGTACCCTATGTGCATGAACGTAAACAGTTTGGTCAAGCCATTGGTGAGTTTCAGCTCATGCAGAGTAAGCTCGCTGATATGTACACAACCAGCAACGCCTGTCGAAGTTATGTCTACGCGGTCGCTTCTGCGTGTGATCGTGGAGAAACAACGCGAAAGGATGCAGCAGGATGTATCTTGTACGCAGCAGAAAAAGCAACCTGGTGTGCACTGGAAGCTATTCAGACACTAGGTGGTAATGGTTATATTAACGAGTATCCAACAGGGCGATTGCTGCGAGATGCCAAGCTATATGAAATAGGTGCCGGTACCAGTGAAATTCGGCGCATGCTGATCGGTCGCGAGCTGTTCAATGAAACTGCTTAAGTCATGATTGATTCACAACTGGACGTTAACAGCGAATCGTATCAGCACAATCACGCTGCACTGCTTGAACAGCTTAAGCAGATTGAAGTCGCTTCTGAGTCAGTGCAACGAGGCGGGAGTGACAAGTCACGTGAACGCCATCAGTCACGCGGCAAACTCCTGCCTCGTGAACGTATCGAACTACTGATTGATCCGGGTACTCCATTTCTTGAAGTGGGTTTGTTTGCAGCGTTTGACCACTACGACAATGAAGTGCCTTCCGCCGGTGTGATCGCCGGGGTTGGTCAGATTCATGGCAGTGATTGCATGATCATATGCAACGACGCAACAGTCAAAGGCGGAACCTACTACCCACTCACCGTAAAAAAACACTTGCGAGCGCAAGCGATAGCTGAAGAAAACCACTTACCTTGTGTGTATCTTGTCGACAGTGGTGGAGCCAATTTACCCAATCAGGATGAAGTGTTTCCTGATCGTGAACATTTCGGGCGCATATTCTTCAACCAGGCGTCTATGTCGGCAAAAGGAATTAGTCAGATCGCTGTTGTCATGGGTTCGTGCACGGCTGGTGGTGCCTATGTACCAGCCATGTCAGATCAAACCATCATTGTTCGCGAGCAAGGTACGATCTTTCTTGCGGGCCCCCCGTTAGTCAAGGCCGCGACCGGTGAAGAGGTAACGGCGGAGGTGCTCGGTGGTGGCGATACACATACAAGACTATCGGGTGTCGCAGATCATCTTGCGGAAGATGATCACCATGCCTTGCAGCTTGCAAGGGATGCAATAGCGAACTTGAACTTGCGGAAAACTGAATCAATAACTCGACATGGTGTTGAGCAACCGCGCTATAACCCAGAAGAGATGCTTGGCATCATTTCAGCAGACACGCGCAAACCCTTTGATGTTGCTGAAGTCATCGCGCGAATTGTCGATGGCTCGCGCTTTGATGCGTTTAAACCACGTTACGGCGATACCTTGGTAACCGGTTTTGCCAGAATCCACGGGATTCCCGTTGGCATACTTGCGAATAACGGCGTACTGTTTTCTGAAAGTGCCGTTAAAGGTGCGCACTTTGTAGAATTGTGTTGTCAACGACACATCCCCTTGGTTTTTTTACAGAACATCACAGGGTTTATGGTGGGCCAGGCTGCTGAAGCTGGAGGGATTGCCAAGGACGGTGCGAAGCTCGTCATGGCTGTCAGTAATGCTGCTGTGCCTAAACACACAGTCATTATTGGCGGCTCTTATGGTGCTGGCAATTACGGCATGTGTGGTCGAGCGTATGATCCACGGTTTTTATGGATGTGGCCAAATGCCCGCATCTCGGTCATGGGCGGTGAACAAGCTGCCGATGTACTTGCCTCCGTGAGTGAGGCTGGCGCACGTCGCGCTGGTAAGAGCTGGACTGATGCTGATCGAGATAATTTTCGCCAACCCTACGTTGATCAATTTGATGCGCAGTCACGACCTTTATACGCATCGTCACGTCTGTGGGACGACGGTATTATCGATCCACGGAAAACTCGCGACGTGTTGGGATTGAGCCTTGCAGTCAGTCTTAACGCACCGATCAAGGACACACGTTTCGGCGTGTTCAGGATGTAATTGATGCATATACGATCGGTTCTAATTGCAAACCGTGGCGAGATCGCGGTACGCATCATCAACACTGCAAAGCGTCTGGGTATTCGTAGCATTGCTGTTTATTCTGATGTCGATGTGAATGCATTGCATGTGCGATCTGCGGATAGTGCTGTTTGTATTGGTCCGGCGGCGGCAACTGCTAGTTATTTGTCCATCGATGCGATTATCAAGGCGGCACAAGAGGCAGGTGCCGACGCTATCCATCCTGGTTATGGATTTTTGTCAGAAAACCCGGCGTTGGTTGATGCGTGCAAAGCTGCAGGCATTATTTTTATAGGTCCTGACGGTGATTCAATGCGTGCCATGGGCCTTAAAGATGCAGCCAAAAAACGCATGGTAGAAGCAGGTGTACCGGTTGTGCCTGGCTACCATGATGAAAACCAGGACGATGCTGTTCTGGCTAAAGCTGCAGACGATGTCGCCTATCCAGTGTTGATCAAGGCTCGCGCTGGTGGCGGTGGTAAAGGCATGCGACTGGTCCATCAGGCAAGTGATTTCCAGGATGCGCTGATATCGGCTCGCCGAGAGGCGGCTCAATCGTTTGGTGATGATCGGGTACTCATCGAAAAATTTATCACTAGTCCGCGGCATATAGAGGTTCAGGTCTTTGGTGATACACACGGTACCGTTGTGCATCTGCATGAACGTGATTGTTCACTGCAGCGTCGGCATCAGAAAGTGATAGAAGAAGCGCCGGCTCCGGGCATGACCGCCGAGGTACGTGAAGCTGTCTGTAGTGCGGCGGTACGCGCCGCCGAAGCGATCAACTACGTAGGTGCGGGAACGGTTGAGTTCATTGCTGATGGATCAAATGATTTAAGCAGTGACAGTTTCTGGTTTATGGAAATGAACACACGCTTACAAGTCGAGCACCCGGTCACCGAAGCGGTAACGGGCATCGATTTAGTTGAATGGCAATTTCAAGTAGCAAGTGGTTTACCCATTCCATTGCGCCAGGAACAAATAACGTTGAACGGACATGCCGTTGAGGCACGCCTCTACGCTGAGGATGCCAAAGCAGGCTTTCTGCCAGCAACAGGCGTGCTTAAGCAATGTGATCTTGATAAGTCGCAGCGCATAGACTCAGGCGTGCAAAGTGGTGATGTTGTCTCGCCACACTATGATCCCATGCTGGCAAAGCTGATCAGCTATGGAGACAATCGTGACGTCGCGTTTCAGCGTTTGTCCAAACAGCTTTGTTCTTCTGTGGTTCTGGGTACCACCACCAATCGTGAATACCTGTGGCGTCTGGTGGATCATCCCTCTATCCGTCAAGGAGACTTTGACACCAGCTTTATCGAAACACACCATGACGACCTGATTGACGTTCCGGTATCAGCGCAACATGCTTTGCAAGCAGTAGCGGCATTGGCGGTCACGGAACAACTAAGC
The DNA here is from genome assembly GCA_964594905.1 of uncultured Granulosicoccaceae bacterium. Classification (GTDB taxonomy): domain Bacteria; phylum Pseudomonadota; class Gammaproteobacteria; order Granulosicoccales; family Granulosicoccaceae; genus Granulosicoccus. The sequence goes on along the minus strand of CAZQOI010000059.1, from coordinate 9,109 downwards.
CCCAATCATAAAAACGAAGAATCTCTCGCTGCGTTGGGTCATTGGCAGCTTTGGGGTGTGCCTACACGCCCGGTTCGTTTCCTGATCAATGAACAACAGCAAACCTTGAGTTTGCAAAAGCGAGGGGAGTGTCGGTGGGCCTTGGCACTGGCAGATGGAACGGTCGTCAACATTCAGCTCGATAACGGTTTACTGACCATCGATGGCGGCGCGTCTGAGTATGTTCATGCAGCGCTTACGGACACGAAACTACACGTGCAATTTGGTGGCTGGGACCAGGTTTTTGATCTTCCGCTCGTGGGTGCTGCGGCGATCGATGCTGGGGATACGTCGGGGAGTATAAAAGCGCCGATGCCTGGGAAGCTTATTGCGCTTGAGGTTGCCACAGGTGACGAAATTACGGCGGGGCAAGCCTTGTTGACATTAGAAGCCATGAAGATGGAGCACGTCCTCAGTGCACCACGCGATGGCAAGATAGTTGAGGTCAAGGCAACACTGGGTTCTCAGGTTTCGGCGGGCCAGATACTCATAAGGCTCGAGGACAGTTGAGGGGTTTTAAGGCACGACCCATGCAAGTCTGTGGCGTAGGTGGTTTCTGACTGTTATAATAGTTGGACTACTCGAGCGAACTCCCTCAGTAATTGATAGTACCGCTCGCAAGTCGTCTGGGCGTAGCTTGCCAGATGCACCGGCCCAATTCGTTTTCCATGCGAACAGGGCAGGCACAATTAGAACAAAGAAAAAGGCTCCTGACGGGAGCCTTTTTCTTTGGGTAATTTTTAATCGGAGTTAGGTTAAGTTATGCAGCGTGCGTCGCCCGCCATTGTGGAGATCGTATCCCCAGTGGTGACAGGTTTGGGATATGAGTTTGTCGGTGCCGAATTCGGTCAGGCCGAGAATGGTCAGACCCTGCGCATCTACATCGATAAACCTGAGGGCATCGTGATGGATGATTGTGCTGTGGTTAGTAGACAGTTGAATGCGGTATTCGATGTTGAAGACACGATCAAGAGTGCGTATCAGCTTGAGGTCTCATCACCGGGTGTCGACAGGCCTCTGTTTACAGCAAAGCAATTCAAGGATCAGATGAACGAAACGATTCGTGTGAAATTGGCTGACGGTGTTGATGGTCGGCGCAATTTTAAAGGAAAGTTGGTTGCAGTGGATTCAGATGCGTCGGGCGGTAATACCGTCACGGTTGAAGTGGACGGTCTGGACTATGAACTACCGCTTGATGATATCGATCAAGCGTACCTTGTCGGTAGATTGGGATTGGCGTAAGCCAAAGGAAATTGATATGAGTAAAGACATACTGCTTGTCGCGGAAGCCGTCTCCAACGAGAAGGGCGTTGACAAGGCGATTATCTTCGGGGCGCTGGAAGCTGCGCTCGCGTCAGCCACGCGAAAGCGCCATGGCGGTGATATCGAGGTCCGTGTCAAGATCGATCGCGAAACCGGTGACTACAACACGTATCGTTGTTGGGAGATCGTCGAAGATGACGCCGAAATGGAGTTTCCGCTACGTCAAATTACGATCTCTGCGGCTCAATACGATGACCCAGAAAAACAACTGGGTGAGTTCACCGAAGAAGAAATTGACTCTGTAGATTTTGGTCGAATCGCTGCTCAGACTGCAAAGCAGGTCATTGTGCAAAAGGTTCGCGAAGCTGAGCGTGAGCGTGTTGTTGATGCTTACAAAGATCGCGTGGGCGAGCTTGTTATGGGTATTGTCAAACGTCTCGAGCGAGGCGGTGTATACCTTGATCTTGGCAGTAATGCCGAAGCTTATATTTCGCGAGAGGACATGATCCCGCGAGAAGCAGTGCGTCCTGGTGATCGACTACGTGGATACCTACGCGAAGTTCGTAGCGAACCACGTGGCCCACAACTTTTTGTCACCCGTACTGCACCTGAATTCTTGATCGAACTCTTCAAGCTTGAAGTGCCTGAAGTCGGTCAGGGCATTATTGTTATAAATGGCGCCGCGCGCGACCCAAGTGCAAGAGCGAAGATTGCTGTGTCATCGCTTGATCCAAGGCTTGATCCAGTCGGTGCTTGCGTGGGTATGCGTGGTTCACGAGTGCAAACTGTGTCTAATGAACTCGCTGGCGAAAGAATCGACATCATTTTGCACAACGACAACCCGGCTCAATTTGTTATCAATGCGATGGCGCCGGCCGAGGTCAAAGGTATCGTTGTCGATGAAGACAAGAACAGCATGGATATCGCTGTTGAAACTGACAAACTGTCGTTGGCGATTGGCCGCGGCGGTCAAAACGTTCGACTTGCCTCTGAGCTTACCGGCTGGGAGCTCAACGTCATGGATGAAGCGGCGGCTGAAGAGAAGAGCGAAGAGGAATCAAAAGAGACCTTGCATAGCTTCGTTGAACAACTCGATGTTGACGAAGAAGTGGCCCTCATTCTTGTTCAGGAAGGCTTTACCACGGTTGAGGAAGTGGCCTATGTGCCACGTGATGAGCTCCTGGGTATCGATGAATTTGAGGAAGAAATTGTTGATGAGCTCCGAAGCCGTGCGCAGGACGCCTTGTTGACCAAGGCTATCGCGACTGAGGAAAAGCTCGGTGGCAAGACGCCGACGCCAGAGCTGATTGCGATGGAGGGCATGAATGAGGAATTGGCGCTTGAGATGGCCAGCCACGACATCCTCACGGTGGACGATCTCGCTGATCAGTCGATCGATGACCTGATGATCGTTGAGGATATGAATGAAGAGCTCGCTGGGCAATTGATCATGAAGGCGCGTGAAAGCTGGTTTACGGACGGAGAAGCCGAAGCAGGTGAATAGCACGCCAAGTAGGGTGTGATTCACGCCCCACTATAGGTTTACGTAGTAAGAATCGTTACACTCTCCGGGATTGCTCGGCTAACCCCGAGACGGCAATAGAGAAAACATGGCAGAAGTTACTGTAAAACAGCTCGCACAAGTGGTCGGTACACCTATCGACAAGTTGCTTGTGCAGTTGAAAGAGGCAGGTATTCCCAAGGGCGGTGAGGAAGATCTAATCACCGATTCCGAGAAGCTGACTCTATTGACGCATCTTCGAGGTGCCCGCGGTCAGGCTGCGGCCGGTGGTGGTGCATCCAAAAAAATCACTCTCAAGCGAAAACGCGTCAGTGAACTCAAGACCGATGCGTCCGGACGCAAAAAGGTCAACGTCGAGGTTCGGGCAAGGCGCACCTACGTGCGACCTGGTGATGCCGAGCCAGAAGCAGAAGAACCTATCGAAGAGGCGCCGGATAAGGCCGTAGAGGTTACTGCTGATACGGAATCAGCTGATGCAGACACGCCTACGATCGATGTGGATAGCTCCATAGAGGAAGCAGCACCTGTAGAAGAAACCGCAGAAGTCCCAGAGGTGGATGCTGCCGAGTCAAGTACGGATGCAGCGGCTGCAGCTGCCGCAGCCGAAGCTGCTGTTGCTGCTGAAGTTATGCGAGCGGCTGCCAGTAGTGCGTCTGAAAGTACCGCGGCGGAAGAGGAAGCAGCGCCAAGCCCTGAAGAGCTTCGCCGTGAGCAACGTGCTGCCGAGGTGCGTGCAGAATCTGAATCCAAAGCGCGTGCTGCTGCTGAGCGCATGGCTGAAAAGCAGGTAGCCGCAGAACGTCGCCGGGAATCTGAGGAAAATCAAAAACGCGATCAGGAACGTCGCGAACAAGAACGTCTGGCTGCAGAAGCGCAACGGCGTGCAGCCATGGAAGCGCAACAAGCTGCCAGTAGTACAGATCGCGGTGCTGCTCGCTCAGACAAAGGGCGTGGCAAGGGTCGTGGTAAAGGCGGCGGCGGTGGCGGCGCGGGTGGAGATACCCGTTACGGTCGTAACCAGCTACATGTCGCCAAAGGTAAATCGGGTCGGCGCAAAGGCAAGCCACGGCGTGCATTGCCAGCGAACTTCGAAGCCAAACATGGTTTCGAAAAGCCGACAACACCTGTGGTTCGCGACATCGATGTACCAGAGACCATTACGGTTGCAGAACTTGCTAACAAGATGGCCGTCAAGGCTGCCGAAGTTATCAAGGCGATGATGTCGATGGGTGTTATGGCTACGATCAACCAGATTCTCGATCAAGATACCGCCATATTGGTGGTCGAGGAAATGGGCCATAACGCCAACCCAATGAGCGCCGATGATGTAGAGGCGGCACTCGCGGCATTGGTCGCAGGCGCGCGTGAAGGTGATGCCGAAACTCGTCCACCGGTAGTAACTGTCATGGGTCACGTTGATCACGGCAAAACCTCTTTACTCGATTACATTCGCACGGCTCGGGTTGCTTCAGGTGAAGCAGGTGGTATCACGCAGCACATTGGTGCTTATCAAGCGACAACAGATAATGGTGTCATAACCTTTCTCGATACTCCTGGTCACGCCGCGTTCACTGCCATGCGTGCCCGTGGTGCTCAGGCAACAGACATCGTTGTGTTGGTTGTTGCGGCCGATGATGGTGTGATGCCTCAAACCATTGAGGGTATCCAGCATGCCCGTGCTGCAGGCGTACCCTTGATCATCGCGGTCAACAAAATGGATAAGGAAGATGCTGATCCGGAGCGTGTGCGCAACGAATTGGCGCAGCATGATGTGATCTCAGAAGACTGGGGTGGTGACACGCAGTTCGTACCATTGTCAGCGTTAACCGGAGACGGAGTCGATGTGTTGCTCGATGCCATCACTCTACAAGCCGAGGTGCTGGAGCTGTCTGCGGTATCTGATGGCAATGCGGCTGGTAGCGTTATCGAAGCATCTCTTGATAAAGGCAAAGGTCCTGTTGCAACTGTACTGGTACAAGAAGGTACGCTCAAGCGTGGCGACAGCTTTATCTGTGGTCAGGTGACTGGTCGTGTGCGAGCGATGTTTGACGAAAATGGTCAAGCTGTCGACGAGGCTGGTCCGTCAACGCCGGTTCTGGTACTGGGTTTGTCATCCACGCCTAATGCGGGTGACGAAATGATTGTCGCGGCGGACGAGAAAAGTGCTCGTGAACTGGCGGAACTGCGCTTTGGTAAACAACGCGATGCTCGACTTGCCGAACGTCGTCCTGCACGCCTTGATGATGTGTTCTCACAAATCAAAGGGTCGGTGCCGGTAGTCAATTTCCTTGTCAAAACTGACGTCAAAGGTAGTTTTGAAGCAATAAAGGATTCACTGCAAAAGCTCAGCACCGAAGAAGTCGAGGTACGTATCGTCGGCGGTGGTGTTGGTGGTATCACTGAGTCAGATGCGAATCTCGCAGCAGCGTCGAGTGCAATACTGGTTGGCTTTAATGTGCGTGCTGATGGTGCTGCTCGCCGCCTGATTCAGGAGCAGGAAATCGAACTGCGCTACTACAGCGTTATATACGAATTGATCGATCTTGCTAAATCACTCGCTGGTGGCTTACTGGCACCAGAGGTGCGCGAACGCATCATCGGTACAGCCGATGTGCGTGAGGTGTTTACGTCTCCGAAGTTTGGCTTGATTGCTGGTTGCATGGTTGTTGATGGTGTGGTTCGTAAAGATGAGCCAATACGTGTACTTCGTGAAAACGTCGTCATCTATGAGGGCGAGCTCGAATCGTTACGTCGATTCAAGGACGATGTCAAAGATGTGCACATGGGCACAGAGTGTGGTATCGGTGTGAAGAACTACACCGATGTTCAACCGGGTGATCAGATCGAAGTCTTTGAGCGCACTGAAGTTGCACGCACGCTGTAATTCTCATGCCTAGTGATTATCCGCGTAGCCATCGCGTTGGTGATTTCATCCAACGCGAACTTGCTGGCCTTATCTCGCGCGAAGTCAAAGATCCGCGGCTCTCGCCCATGCTGACTATCTCAGCTGTCGAAGTGTCGCGAGATTTGTCGCTTGCCAAGGTGTATTACTCCTTGCTTGACGGCGACGAGCAAGCTGATACGCAAACCGCTTTGGTGTCTGCCAGCGGCTTTCTGCGTAAGCAACTTGCCAGACAGATGAACACACGCTCAGTCCCACAGTTAAAGTTCTATTTTGATGACTCAGCTGCGCGTGGTGCCCATATGACAGCCTTGATCGCTGATGCTGTGGCGACCAATACAACGTCAGACGGTTCCGAAACGGATGCCAGCGAATCTGATGATAATAACGATGGCAGTGGCAAGACCTCAGAGTAAAAGTGGCGGGGCGTAGTCGGCGTAAGAGTCACGGCAACCGCCGAGCAGTTCATGGCATTCTCCTGCTCGACAAGCCGCAAGGTGGTAGTTCCAATCACGCCTTGCAACGAGCAAAGCGCTTGTTCAACGCACAAAAGGCGGGTCATACCGGCAGTCTTGATCCACTGGCAACCGGTATGCTGCCAGTGTGCTTTGGCGAGGCAACGAAACTCTCGGCTTTTCTGCTCGACGCTGACAAAGCCTACGAAACGACCATGCAGCTTGGCGTGCGCACTGATTCAGCCGATGCAGACGGCAAGATCATTTCTACGACACCGGTTCCTGAAGACCTTGATGAAGTGCGATTTCGCGCCATAGTCGAAAGCTTCAGGGGAGCGCAAAAGCAGATCCCCCCAATGGTGTCAGCCATCAAAGTCGATGGCACTCCGCTGTACAAACTGGCTCGAGAAGGCGTCGAAATCGAGCGCAAACCCCGAGATGTCATCATTCATGAACTGGAAGTACTCTCGTTTGATGGATGCGCCGCACGGCTTCGAGTGCGCTGTAGTAAAGGCACCTATATACGTTCCTTGGTCAGTGATATTGGCGATCAGATTGGCTGTGGGGCTCATTTGAACGTACTGCGAAGGACGGCTGTATCACCGTTCGATGGGGCTGATATGCACGATTTTGCTGAGCTTGAAACCGCAGCTGGGGGTGCTGTTGGTCAGCAAGCCGTCGTTTTGACGGAAGCTAACGTTCAGTCGCTCGATCGTTTTCTGTTGCCGATAGATGCAGGGTTGGGCCATTTGCCAAAGATCGTCATCGGGCCAAACGGGGTTTCCGCCTTTCGCCATGGGCAGGGGGTCGCTGTTGAACCGCAGGATATCGCGCAACTGCTCTCAACTGGGCAGGTCAAAAGTAAGGATGTTTCAAGCCAATCTGGAGACTTGTTGTGTCGAGCCTATGAGGTGGTTCACGGAGACTCCGATATGCCGACGGACACTCGCCTGGTCGGACTCGCTAACTTTGCCGAGAACGGGCATTTTCTAACGCCCAAGCGTGTGATTCAGTGGTCCTGAGCTGATATAATGAGGGGTTTTCGTCGTACCCATCCTTTTTTTCACAGCAATATCGATTCGGAGAAATTCCAGCAATGTCGTCCCTCAGCGCCGAGCAAAAAGCGGAAATCGTTAAAGAACACCAGACCGACTCTACGGACACAGGGTCACCTGAAGTACAAGTAGCATTATTGTCCGCACGTATTTCACACCTGACCGAACACTTCAAAGATCACAAGCATGATCACCACTCACGTCGTGGTCTGCTACGCATGGTCAACCAACGTCGCAAGCTTCTTGACTACTTGCACGGAAAAGATGCCAGCCGTTATCAGAACCTGATCAAACGCCTTGGCCTGCGCCGCTAACAGCGCGTCGTCCGTCTGCAAAAAGCCATTCCAGGCAAAACCAATCAAGGACTTAACCTAAGTGACCACACATTCAAAAACGTTTCAATACGGTAGCGAGACTGTCACGCTGCAAACCGGCGAGATCGCGCGGCAAGCTAGCGCGGCCATTGTTGCCAGCATGGGCGACACAGTTGTTCTTGTCACCGTTGTTGGGCGAAAGGAAGCTAACCCAGGTCAAAGCTTCTTTCCGTTAACTATCAACTATCAGGAAAAAACTTACGCAGCAGGCAAGATCCCAGGTGGCTTCTTCAAGCGCGAAGGGCGTCCAAGCGAAAGCGAAACGCTTATCTGTCGATTGATTGATCGACCGTTGCGCCCTTTGTTTCCTAAAGGCTTCATGAATGAAGTTCAAGTTATTGCAACGGTTATGTCACTTGACCCTGAGATCAGCGCTGATATCCCGGCGTTGATCGGTGCATCAGCGGCACTTGCTTGTTCAGGTATTCCATTTGCTGGCCCGGTTGGTGCCGCAAAAGTGGGTTATATCGATGGCGAGTATGTGTTGAACCCAACGGTCACTCAAATGGAGAGCACGCAACTCGATCTAGTTGTTGCCGGGACTGAACAAGCGGTCTTGATGGTTGAGTCTGAAGCCGACCAACTGTCTGAATCCACCATGCTGGATGCTGTCATGTTCGGCCATGAGCATTTACAAACAGCGATCTCCGCCATCAAGCAGCTTGCTGCCGATGTCAACGCAACACCGTGGGATTGGAAAGCACCTGAGGCTGACACCGGCCTTGCTGACAAAGTAGATGCTTCAGTTCGTGGCGACTTAACTGCCGCCTACCAGATTGCTGAAAAGCAGGCTCGTCAGGATGCAGTAGGTGCTGCAAAGGACAAAGCTGTCGAAGCTATTGCTGCAGCAGAAGGTGAAGATGGGTACAGCGCAGGTGACGTTAAAGGCGCTTTCTCGAAGCTTGAAAAAGAAATTGTACGAGGCCGTATCATCGCTGGTGAGCCGCGCATAGATGGCAGAACTACCGATAAGGTTCGTCAGATCACTGTGCAAACTGGTGTTCTGCCGCGTACACACGGTTCGGCTGTCTTTACCCGAGGTGAGACGCAAGCAATCGTCACCGCCACTCTGGGCACAACTCGTGATGCACAAATTATCGATGCATTGTCAGGCGAAACCCGCATGGCGTTCATGCTGCACTACAACTTTCCTCCTTATTCAGTGGGCGAAACAGGTTTTGTTGGATCACCGAAGCGTCGTGAAATCGGTCATGGCAAGCTCGCCAAGCGAGGCGTGCAAGCAGTCATGCCACCTGAAGATGATTTCCCGTACACCATTCGCGTGGTGTCTGAGATAACTGAATCAAATGGTTCTAGCTCGATGGCATCTGTGTGCGGAACCAGTCTGTCGTTAATGGATGCCGGTGTACCTTTGAAAGCTCCGGTCGCTGGCATTGCTATGGGTCTGATCAAAGAAGGTGATAACTACGCAGTACTATCCGACATTCTCGGTGACGAAGATCACCTTGGTGATATGGACTTCAAGGTTGCGGGTTCCG
>CAZQOI010000058.1:18038-19903 GCA_964594905.1 uncultured Granulosicoccaceae bacterium | reverse complement strand
AGGGCAGATGATAGCGATTAAGATCGGCCGCCGGTAGGTCGAGATTGCAAAGTAATTTAAAAATTGTGCGCCTAACCCATTGATTTTTCGCGTTTTGCATAATATTACCGGGAACAATGTGATGTTGGCCGGTTTAGAGCCTGTCGCGCAGGGCGTAAGCGCCCATGGCGAGCCGAAGCAGCATACTGCGACTTTTCAAGCCGCCAGGAAATTTTTGATTGGGCAGGGCCGCGAGATCCTGAAAGCGGCGACTGTCGCCAGCGATGGCCTCTGCCGTGACTTGACCGGTCAAGATGGCGAGCCCAACGCCGTGACCGCTATAACCACCAGCCGTATAAAGAGATGGAGAAATTTTCCTGACAAATGGGAGGCGGTTACGTGTGATGGCCAAGGTGCCACCCCAGGCATAGTCAATGCGAACATCTGCCAAGTCAGGAAATACGTCCAGCATGTTGGCACGTGTTACCTGAGAAATATTGTTTGGAAAGTGGTAGCTGTAATTTTCGCCACCACCAAACAACAGGCGAGAATCTTTTAACCGACGAAAATATCGAACCACAAAACGAGAATCGGCAACGGCATTGTTTTCAGGCAGTAACTCGGTAGCGCGTTCACCAAGGGGTTCTGTGACGACAATGAAATTGTTGATGGGCATAACATGTTTATTAAAACTGGTGATCTGTTCATCCGGGTAAGGTGTGTCCAGATACCCATTGCCTGCCAGCAAGACACGCGACGCGCTAACGCTGCCATTAGCAGTTATGACTCGTAGTCTTGAAGAGCTTGCTACATGATTGATTCTGACAACCTCGCTTTGCTCATGAATAATGGCTCCGCGTTTCTCTGCGAGCGTTGCAAGGGCCAGGCACAGTTTTAATGGATGAATATGAGCCGCACCGTGATCAATCGCACCTCCCACATAATCCTCGGAGCGAACTAATGCGCGACACTGTGACTGACTCAAGGGCTCTATCGCATCGTAGTGGTAGTTCCGTTTGAGTGTTTTTACGTAGTCATGCATTGCGCCTAGCTCACGGCGCCGATGTATCGCGTGAACGATGCCACCTTGGTATTCAAGGTCAACACCGGATTCGCGGCCAATGTCGCGGATGTCTGATTTGGCTGCCTCGCTCATGTCCCACAGGCGATGTGCATGGGCATGACCAAGCAAGGCTTCGAGCTCTGTTTGTGACTGGTTATAGCCTGAGCCAAGTTGTCCGCCGTTGCGCCCTGATGCACCCCAGCCAATGCGGTGAGCATCCAGTACCACAACGCTCAAACCCCTGCGTGCTATCTCACGAGCCGCAGAGAGTCCCGTAAAACCCGCGCCAACGATAGCGACATCAACATCAAGATGCCGCTCAAGTCGTGAACGTGCTGGGATATCACAAGTATCGTGATACCACGACGGCGCATGCGTTCCCGGCTTATCATTGGCGTAGAGCAGTCTCATGGATTGTATTATCCGGGATCAGGCGCTTTTGTGTTGCGAAAAGCCGTCTGTAAACTGGGTATCATCAGTTACAAACAGACTAGGGTAGAGTTGTAATGATTGATCTGTCAGGTAAAACGGCACTGGTTACTGGTGCGAGTCGTGGTATCGGTGAGGCGGCGGCACGAAAACTTGCTGCTTATGGTGCAAACGTAGTGCTGATGGCGCGCAGTTCATCTGATATTGAGCGCATCGCCAATGAAATTGGAGACAAGGCCTTGGCTGTCACTTGTGATGTGTCTGATCATGCGACAGTTGCGCATGCAATTAATCAAGGAGTAGCAACTTTTGGATCTATGGATATCTGTGTTAACAATGCAGGCACTATCGAGCCAATTGCCCGCCTTGAAGATTCATCACCGGATGCCTGGGG
>CAZQOI010000058.1:0-17938 GCA_964594905.1 uncultured Granulosicoccaceae bacterium | reverse complement strand
GAAGGCCTCTGATTCCTGACGTTTCATAGTGCTATACAAGGTGCAAAACTCAGGTCCGAGTGTTGATATGATCTCGTCGCTGGCCGAGAACAAGTCCAGCGCATGCAATAGATCTCGTGGCAGATCGTGTGGCCGTTCGTAGGCATCACCTGTTTCAGCGGCCCGTGGTTCACTCTTGTTCAGCATTCCCAATAATCCGCAAGCGAGACTTGCCGCGATGGCCAGGTAGGGATTGCAATCCATTCCCACAACACGATTTTCAACTCGTCGGCTATTGGGTGCCGAAATAGGAACTCGCAAGCCAGTCGTGCGATTGTCGTTGCCCCACTCAAGATTGATTGGCGCTGCATCATCCTTGATAAAGCGTCGGTATGAATTGACATACGGTGCGAGGATGCAAATGACTTGTGGCATATAGGTTTGTTGACCGCCAAGGAAGCCGTAAAAGAGTTCGCTGGGCTTGTCATCGTCAGTGTTGAAAATGTTTCTACCATCGCGAGTCGCTACAACACTTTGGTGGATATGCATGGCACTGCCTGGCTGATGTTGCATTGGCTTGGCCATAAACGTTGCAAAGCAATCGTTCTTAAGTGCTGCTTCGCGGATCAAGCGCTTATAAAAAAATACTTGATCGGCGAGTGCTACTGGATCACCATGCTTGAGGTTGATCTCGATTTGCCCGGCACCACTTTCCTGAATAATGGTATCGATTTCGAATCCTTGAGCATCAGCGAAATCATAAATATCATCGATAACGGTGCCGTATTCCTCAACTGCTGACATGCTGTAGGCCTGACGTGCAATACCTTGACGACCCGTGCGACCTATAGGTGGTTCCACCGGGTTATTGGGATCGATATTCGGTTTGGTCAAATAGAATTCCAGTTCCGGGGCAACCACTGGACGCCAGCCATGCGATTCGTAGGCGGCAATCACAGCTTTTAGTACATTGCGTGGTGCCATCTGCACGGGTGAACCATCCTGATTCTGGACATCGTGTATCACCTGCAGTGTGACATCAGCTGACCACGGAACTGCGGTGGCCGCGTTGTAATCCGGCACCAGTACCAGATCGGACTCAGTCCATTGATCGGGCATGTCGTCCAGATCAACGTAATCACCATTGATGGTTTGATAAAAAATAGACGTAGGCAAATACATGGGTTCATTGCGGGCAAACTTACGCGCTGGCATTGCCTTGCCACGAGCTGTGCCAGCCATATCGGCAGCAATGCACTCGACATCATCAACGCGACGACCGGCAAGCCAATCATGAAACGCCTCAGGAAGCTGGCTCATCCAATCGTTGTTGTTCCTGCGATCAGTCATATTGCTTATCCCTGATCCATTTTTTGTACGTCTTCACTGTTGAGTTGCCCATTCAGAAATTGCCTTAGTGTGTCAGCGACACCTGATTGAGCAATCGGTTTGTTCAAACCTTCCGCTGCGTGTTCACGGATAGCAGGGGGCAAGATTTTGCCTCGTGTCTCAATGAGTCCATCAACGAAGTCGCCACTGAACTCTGGATGTGGCTGCATCGTAAATGCGTTATCGCCGTACACCAATACGGCATGTCGGCAAAATTCGTTTGATCCAACCGTCGTTGCCATGCTGGGAGGTTCAATCACTTGATCCTGGTGGTAGGCCATTAACCCAAGTGAGTCGGTATCTTTATTGATCTCTTCAATATTTGGTCCTTCAAACAGACCAGAGTCGACTGTGTAATCAACATGACCAACAGCCCATCCACCATCAAATTTCTCAACCTTGCCACCAAGTGCCTGAGCAATGATCTGATGACCAAAGCAGATGCCTACTATGGGTTGGCCTGCGGCAAATATCTCGCGGATCAACTCCTCAAGTGGTTTGATCCATGGATGATCTTCGTAAACACCGTGACGCGAGCCTGTAATCAACCAGGCATCGGCTTCGTTGATTGAATCAGGAAAACTGTTATCAACCACTGGCCAGTGGCGATAATCAAATGACGACTCGCCGAGCAGGCGAGGAAACATGGCGTTGTAGTTTGGGAATGTGTCTATGAGCTCTTCGGGTGCATGCCCAGCTTGCAGAATACCGAGCCGCTTAAGTTGAGTTGTCATGTTCTTATCCTCACGCGTTTTTCTTACTGTGCATTACACACCTAGTTTGTCGCGTAGTGCATACCACCATGAACCAGCGGTCGAGTAGGGGGCGCGAAAACGCTGACCACCTGGAAACGGGTACCAGGGCAGTTTGGCAAACCGTTCAAACCTCGATGTATTACCTTCAATAGCTTCAGCGACCAGCCGCCCAAAAAGATGAGATCCGGTTACGCCGTGACCACTGTAACCCATGGCATAGTAAGTATTGCTGCCCAATTGCCCAAGTTGTGGAACACGTGTAAATGACAGGGCAAAGTTGCCACTCCAGGCATGTTCGATCTCGATGCCCTTGAGCTCAGGGAAGACTTTTTCCATATTAGGCCGAAGTTTCGCCTCGACATCGCGAGGGTCGCTACCCCCGTAAACGGTGCCGCCACCAAAGAGTAATCGTTTGTCTGCCGACAATCTGTAGTAGTCGAGAATGTAGCGTACGTCTTCAACGCAACTGTCTGTCGGTAATAATCTGGCTGCAAGATCGTCATCGAGTGGTTTGGTCGCCATGATTTGTGTAGACACTGGCATGACACGCGGTTCCAGTAAGGGTACTGACTTTCCTAGATATGCATTGCCACACAACACCAGTGTTTTACAGCGAACCTGACCGCTATCGGTGTGCACGATGGGTTTACTTGTTATGTCTTCAATATGTGACACGCGGCTACGTTCATATATAGTGCCGCCGAGATGTTCCAGTGCTTGTGCTTCTCCGAGTGCAAGGTTTAGTGGGTGCAGATGACCACCTGAGTGGTCAACCATACCGCCGCAATAAACTGATGAGCCCACGTGCTGTTGTAGAGAATCTCGATCGAGTAGTTCGTGGTCATCCATGCCGTAGCGACGCCACAGGGCTTGCTTTTGTTCAAGCGCCTGCATATGTCGGGCGTTAAAGCCAACATAAATATTGCGTGGCTTGATATCACAGGCGATGTCGTGTCGGCTGACGAAGTCACGAATAATGGAAGCACCTTCCTGGACGAGAGACCCGACAAATTCAGCGGTTGATTCGCCATAGCGTTTGCCAATCGTGTCGAGGCCGGCGTTGAGTCCGTTGACAATCTGCCCACCATTTCGTCCAGAGGCACCCCAACCGATTTTTGCGCCTTCAATGAGCGTGACTGAGTTTCCATTCTGCGCCAGATGAAGGGCTGTTGACAGACCACTGAATCCGCCACCAACAACACAGATATCTGCGTCGATGTCGCCTGACAAGGCCGGTGATTCGGTACGTGGATTGGCGCTGGCCGCGTAGTAACTTGAGGTGTGTTCTGTGTTTGTGACAGGCATGGGCTGATGTTAGCACCGCCGCCACGCCACAGCGTTATACTGATTCGGACCTTTAAGCGTTTTTGATCATGTCCAAACGAAATTACCCTGCAGTTGCCTTGCACAACTTGAGCTCGATGAGTGATGCTGATCGCGCGGCACTTCTGCTTCGAACGGAGGACGATCTCGGCCACTTTCTTGATGCAGTTGAGCCGATCATCGCTGCCGTCAAAGAAGAGGGTGATGAAGCCTTGGCGAGGTTTGGCCGGCAATTCGACAACGCGGATTCACTGACCGCCGATACCATTGCGGCGACGCCAGCGGATTTTGACAAGGCATTCGATTCTCTCGATCCTAAAATGATCGAGACTCTGGAGTACTCGGCAGACAATATCCGCCGTTTCCACGAAGCCCAATTACCCGAAGAGATGTGGATGAAGGAAATTCGGCCGGGTGTTCTAGTCGGTGAACGAGCTACCCCAATCGATTCAGTTGCCTGTTACTCACCGCGCGGCAAAGGATCGTTCCCATCAGTGACCTTGATGACGGCTATTCCTGCAGTTGTCGCTGGTGTCCCCCGGGCAATCATCCTGACACCTCCAGGAAAAGATGGACAAGTCGATACTGCAACACTGGTCGCTGCCCGTATTGCGGGTATAGAAGAAGTCTATAAGGTTGGCGGTTCGCAAGCCGTTGCCGCGGCTGCCTTTGGCACTGAGACTATTCCTCGCTGTCGCAAAATTGAAGGTCCCGGTAATCCTTATCTTGTCGCCGCCAAACGATTGCTTGCTGGTGTCATTGATCCTGGCTTGCCAGCAGGTCCAAGTGAAACCATCATCCTCGCTGATCCTGGTGCAAACGCAGAGATTGCGGCGCTAGATATGTGTATCGAGTCTGAGCATGGTCCTGATAGCAGCTCATTTCTTGTCACATGGAGTCCGGAAATTGCCAAACACGTTATCGCCGCAGTGCCGCGTTATTGGGATAAACAATCGGATACTTTGGCAGGCTACTCGTCAACGGTATTAAGTGGTCAACGTGGCGGAGTAGTACTCGCAGAATCTGCAGAGGCGGCGTATGCCTTTATCAATGACTATGCGCCTGAACACTGCCAAGTCTTGTCACAAAACCCGTTTGAACACCTGTCGCATATTCGAAACGCCAGTGAAATATTGTTGGGTGATCATGCAGCAGGATCTATCGCTAACTACATGATGGGGCCTAACTGTGTTCTGCCAACATCAGGAGCCGCCCACACCCGTTCACCACTTGGTGTACACAACTTTATTAAAACTACCTCTGTTGGGCACATGACTGAGGGCGGATACCGGGAGATGGCACCCCATACTGAAAGATTTGCCCGCTATGAAGGTTTTGACGGGCATGCGAATGCAGTCACTGACTTACGCGACAAGGCACGCAAGTAATAACAAAAGCTGTTGTGTGAGACAGCACTAGATCGGTAACGCGCTACATGACACTTGAAGTTCCATTAAGCGGCGGTAACGTTAATGATGGCGTTGTGCGGCTTGGCGATACTGTTCGACGTAACCAGACTCCGCATTCACACGCAGTACATGCCTGGTTGCAATATCTCAATGCACAGGGTTTTGTAGAAGCACCAGAATTTCTTGGGATAGATGAAAAGGGTCGCGAAACGCTCTCTTATATTCCTGGATATTGTGGGGTGTCAGATGTGCTGTGGCAAAACAGCGACATGTTAGTCAGTGCTGCACGATTGCTGCGCCGTTACCATGACATCAGTTTGGATTTCGTGTTCGAAGCACACGATTGGGCTTATTCCTTTCCAGATGACAGTCAACACGAAGTGCTTTGTCATAACGACTTCGCACCTTACAACTTGATATTTAAAAACAACAGCGTCACTGGTCTGATCGACTTTGATCTCGTTGGCCCGGGACCTCGCTTACGTGATGTCGCTTATGCGGTCTATTGGTTTACCCCGTTATCGGATCAGATGGCAAGTGCTTATTTGAGCGCTACCGAAGGTGAAGACAATCGGCTGAATCGACTCAAGGAATTTTGCGTTGAATACAGCATTGCAGCCGACAGTGCACTTCTTGACATGGTCCATCGCGTTCTATTGCACATGGCGGATGAATCCATTGCGATTAAAATGCTCGGTGCGGACGCCGCAAAGCGTCTTGTCGATGGTGGTCATTTGACTCACTGGCGGCAAGAGGCTGATGCATTTCGTGAGGCGATGCCCAGATGGCTTGCCATGCTTTGACTGGTATATATCTCTCTAAGTCGCTACTCTTGTCGGCATGCGAAATCTACAACACCCTGGACGATCTCCAGTACACAGTCGTCATGGAATGGCCTGCACCTCCCACACGGAAGCGTCACAAACTGCGCTCGACATATTGAAAGCGGGTGGTAACGCACTTGATGCTGCGATTGCTGCTTGTGCTATGCAGTGCGTGGTTGAGCCGGGTTCAACGGGTATTGGTGGTGACTGTTTTGCCATGTACGCAAAAGGTGGAACCGGTAAACCGATTTGCTATAACGGATCGGGCAGAGCACCTGCTGCTGCCACCGTCGATGCCTTGTCTGCACTCAATGTAAATGAACTTGTGCGTGACTCCGCACATTCAGTGATTGTCCCTGGTGCCGTCGACGCCTGGACCAGGCTGCATGCTGATCACGGACATATGCCCTTCAAGGAATTATTGCAGCCAGCTATAGCGACTGCGCGTGAAGGTTATGCCTTGTCATCGCGTGTTCGCTATGACTTATCTCGACAATTTGTCTACCTGCAAAAATTTCCGCGAATTCTGGATATCTTGCTCGACGATGGAAAGTTACCTGACGTTGGGCAGGTCCGACGTATGCCGTTACTCGCTGACGCTCTTGATGCGATTGCAACTGAAGGTCGTGATGTGTTTTACAAAGGGCATCTTGCAAGCGGTATGCTCAAAGAACTCAATGAACGAGGGGGGCTGCACTCAGCAGGAGATTTTGCCAACGCCTGTGGAGAGTATGTCACGCCAATTAGTGCACAGTTTCGTGGCTTGGATATTTATCAGTGCCCACCCAATGGGCAAGGCGTGATTGCGCTGCTTATGCTGAACATGATGAGTAAAGCTGGGCTTGGCAACAAAGAAGTATTGGGTGTTGAACGTATGCACCTTGAGATTGAAGCGTGTCGGCTTAGCTATCGCACACGGGATCGATGGCTCGCGGATCCTGCACAAAATGATGTGCCTGTAAACGCTATGCTCAGTGATGCTTATGCAGCATCATTGCTCGATCAAATTGATTCAGCCAAGGCCACGGTTCCGCCCAGTGATGTGGATCTGCCTGCTCATAAAGACACTGTGTACATTGCGGTTGTGGACAAGGACAGAAACGTGTGTAGTTTTATCAATACACTGTTCTATTCCTTTGGTAGTGGCATTACCAGTGAGGAAGGCATCACGCTAACCAATCGCGGTATGGGATTCGTGCTTGATCCGGCGAGTCCAAATTGCATCGCCCCAAACAAACGCCCACTACACACGATCATTCCAGCTATGGCAATGCGCGGTGATCGAGTGGAGCTATGTTTTGGCGTTATGGGTGGTGAGTATCAAGCCATGGGGCATCAACAATTTCTGACTCGTTATCTTGACTTTGATTGCGATATTCAGCAGGCGATGGACCTACCGCGGTATATGGCAGATCCTTTCACGGGTGATGTCGAAGTTGAATCGACTGTCGACGCCGTGACACGAGATGCCTTGATCGCAATGGGCCATAATATCGTGGCCGCAGAAGCACCAATTGGCGGATCGCAAGCAATCGCCATTGATTGGGACGCTGGAGTCTTGACGGGTGGTTCTGACCCGCGCAAAGATGGCTGTGCGGCAGGTTACTGAGTGTTGTTAAGGTAGATGGATAGAACTATCCCGGAACTGTGGATGCTATGACAAGTCGTCGTACACTATTCAAGAAAACGGCAGGCTTGGCAGCCGGAGCAAGTTTGCTTGGCTCAAAATTGAATGCGGATGAAGGCCTGCAAAGGCTCGGTTTCGATGACACCTTAGAGACATTAACCGGTGGAGACACAACGGCTGCCGGCGATAGTATTGAGTTAAAGGTGCCAGATCAGGTATCCAATGGTGCGTTTGTAACCGTTTCTGCTCGAGTTAAATTGCCCTCGGTCGAAATCATGCATCTCATTATCGACAATCATGCAGTCAGCCATGTTGCGAGCATGCGTCCAACGCGTACCGCTTACTTTTCACTGTCTATACGCATTGCTCAACCCTGTGCAGTCATATTGCTGGCTCTTACATCGGATGGTTGGTTACGACAAGATGCACGTATCAATGAGGTACTGGCAGGTTGCGAGGTTTGACATGGCGTCTGTAAGTCTAAGAGCACAACAGAAAGAAAATGCCATCGCTGTCAGTCTGCTGTTTGATCACCCAATGGAATCCGGGCGCCGAACTGACGCACAAGGGATTGTCATACCTCCCTGGTACATTACAACTGTGGCCATACTACTTGATGATGAACCTGTCGAGAGCTTTGAGCTTGGTTCGCTGGTAACCAAGAATCCAGTCCTTGGATTGGAACTTGATAACAATGCGCAGGGTAAAAAACTCAAGGTACTGTGGCAGGACAATCGAGGTGAACAAGGCCAGCGAACGCTCACACTGGATAAGCTCTAGAGCGTTGAAGCTTGGAAATAACTCGCGGGATGCTCCCGCGAGTTATCTAAATAGTTACTTAAACCATTGCGAAGATACGTGCTGGGCCGCCGGTGCCACCTTTGTGTTTGGGCGCACCTATGACTAGTGTGGCTCCGGAGGCTGGGACCTTGTCGAGATTTGCAATGTTCTCGATACCAAACCTTCCGCTGGGTAACCACTCATAGTGTGTGGCGAAGTCGCCAGATATGCCGTGATCCAGTGATAAGGTGTCTACAGCTAAGGATGCAGCACTTGTCTCTTCGATCAACATCTTCGCCGCTTCAATATGAAATCCAGGGTAGTGTTGTTTGTCACCATCGAAGTTACGGTAACCATCGCCATTGGCTTTGGCACCCCAGCCGGAAAACATAGCGACACAGGCATGCGCTGGAATATCACCGTGAGCGGCAATCCAGGCTTTGATGTCATCGGGTGTTACTTGAGAATCAGGATTATCAGCAGCGCGTTCTGCAATATCGATTACACAGAGTGGTGCGACAAGATTTGATACGGGAATTTCATCAACTGACTCACCATCTTCAGAAAAGTGCAGGGGCGCGTCGATATGTGTACCAGTATGTTCATTAAGACGGTATTCAAACAAGTTGAACGAATGTTCGGCATAATTGAACAGTTGTTTCATTTCGATGCCAGGTTCGCCAAAATAAGTAGGGAATTCATCTGACAGCGTGTGCGTCATGTCTTCCACTTTGCCATGACCGGCGGCCATTGCAACAGGTGTGGCAGCGGCACTTCCGATAGCAACAGCCGCACCGGTACGCGCGACATCTTTGAAAAATGAGCGGCGGGACATCATCTTGTTTTTTACGGCATTGATTACACAAATATCACACATGAGTTTTGGATCTCCTTTGTCGTGCTTCACTCGTAACAGAAATTTTGGGTTTGTACAATACAAATATCGATAAGTCACTGAAGTAACGATGAATTTGTTTGATAAGAAATGAAAAAGCCTCCTATAGCTGACAAACGACCAGTGCGTGTTTCGCTTCACGATCGCGAATGGACCGACGACTACGCTTGGTTGCGGGCCGACAATTGGCAGGACTGTGTGCTCGATCCAGAGCTCTTGCCAACAGATATTCGGTCTTATTTAGAGGCTGAGAATGCGTACTGCGCTGAGCAGATGCAAAACACTGAAACCCTGCAAAAAATACTCCTTGCCGAAATGCGTGGACGTATTCAGGCTAATGATGAATCACTGCCCGATCTTGATGGGCCCTGGTGTTATCTGGAACGCTATAGTGATGACGATGAGCATCCGGTATACCTCAGACGTCCGCGTGAAGGTGGAACAGAGACAGTCACTATAAATTTTAACCACGAGGCTACTGAGTTCGAATACTTCGAACCAGGTGATATCGACTACAGCCCCGATCACGCTTTACTTGCTTGGTCCGCCGACAAGACTGGATCAGAAAGCTACACCTTGGTGATTCGAAACCTTGATTCTGGTCTTGATCAGGAATCCATTGATAATATTTACGAGTTCACCTGGGCAACGCCAGATGTGCTTTTTTACACGCGCCTTGATGAAAATCTTCGCGCCAATCGAGTGTATAGACACATCGTTGGCAATGATGTGGCCAAAGATGTTTTGGTGTATGTCGAGCATGACAGTCGCTTTGATTGTTCCGTATGGACGAGTCGTTCAAGTGAGTACGTCTTCATGTCATCGGATACCGATGATCAGTCGGAGATCTGGTTTATCCGAGTTGATGATGTCGAGGCTGAACCTTGCTTGATACAGAAGCGTGAGGAAGGCGTTGAGTATGAAATCGAACATCAGGGAAACCGTTTTCTGATATTAACCAATTGGCTGGCCGAAGATTTCCGCATCGTTGAGACACCGGTGACGTCTCCTGCACGTGAACATTGGCGTGATGTTATTGCACACAAACCAGGCACCATGGTGCTTGAAGTTTTCGCGACTGAACATGCCTTGTTATGGATGGAACGTGAGAACGCCTTACCGCGAATTTGCTTCAGCAATGTAGATGGCATTCGACAAACTGTCGAGTTCGATGAAGAGGCCTATGCATTGAGTCTCGAACCACTGGTTGAATTCAATGCGCAGACATTTCGTTTTGGCTATGAGTCACCTACGACGCCTGAACATACCTATGAGTATGATCTTCGGGATCATAGCCGTCAGCTACTTAAATGTCAGATCATTCCATCGGGCCATAAGCCCGAGGACTATGTATCACGTCGATTGCAAGCAACTGCGAAAGACGGGCAGAGCATACCGTTGACCTTGTTGTATCACCGGAACACACCACTGGACGGTTCAGCCCCTTGTGTACTTGACGGTTATGGTGCTTATGGAAGCTCTATACCCGCGAGCTTTTCAAGTTCTGTGCTGTCTTTGGTCGATCGTGGCTTTATATCGGTAGTGGCGCATGTCAGGGGTGGGCAGGAAAAGGGCAGGGCCTGGTATACGGCTGCCAAGGGATTGAACAAACAAAACACTTTTGATGATTTTATCGCATCGGGAGAAGCACTTATAAAGTTGGGGTTTACACGTCGAGGCCAGATTGTCATTACCGGTGCTTCAGCAGGAGGGCTATTAATTGGTGCAGTGATCAATCAGGAATCTGAGCTTTGGGGTGGTGTGATCGCTGAAGTCCCGTTCGTTGACATTCTTAACACCATGATTGATGCAAACCTGCCATTGACACCCGGCGAATGGAGTCAATGGGGTAACCCAATCGAATCGCCTGAAATATTTAACGAGATTGCCCGATATTCTCCGTATGACAATGTACAGGCCAGAGCCTATCCACCGATGTTGGTAACAGCGGGTGTATCCGATCCAAGAGTGACCTATTGGGAACCGGCAAAATGGGTTGCGCGACATCGCTCATTGCGTAGCGATGACAACTTGTTGTTACTTAAAACTAATATGAGTTCTGGACACTATGGTGAGACTGGCCGTTTCGCGTCCTTGAAAGACTATGCGTTTAGTACTGCCTTTACCTTGCAGGTGCTGGGTATGGACAAGATCAATACCAATGAATAAATTGAATTCAGCAGCTTGCTACCGCAATTTTTGCTGCCAATGCTGCATTGTTGTTTATTAGCGATATATTACACTGAAGGCTTTTACCATCGCTAAGTTCAACGATTCGTCCAAGTAACCAGGGTGTGACATTTTTACCGAGAATATTGGCAGACTCGGCCTCTGCGATAGCGATTTTTATGTAGCCTTCCATTTCCTGTTTCGGAATTTCAGCCGCTTCGGGTAATGGATTGGTGATCAAGATGCCGCCTTTCAATTGCAACGATTCGCGGGCTTCGATGAATTGCACGATATCCTGAACATCCTTTGCAACCAGTTGTGCATCGATGCCACTGTTGCGTGACCAGAAAGCAGGTATCTGTTCATGTTGATAAGACATAACGGGTACGCCGAGTGTTTCAAGTACTTCAAATGTTTTGGGTAAGTCTAAAATTGCCTTGGCACCGGCGCACACGACTGTCACTGGCGTCTGGCTGAGCTCAGTCAGATCTGCTGACACGTCAAAGCTATGCTCAGCACCACGATGCACACCGCCAATTCCACCGGTCGCGAATACTTTTATATTCGCACGCGCCGCGGCAATCATTGTTGCGGCAACAGTCGTCGAGCCGGTTACACCGCGTGATATAGCGACAGCAAGATCGGCTCTGGAAAGTTTCATGACATCTTTCGCCTGAGCTAGCTGATCGATGACCTCATGATCAAGGCCAATAGTGAGCTCACCATCGACTACAGCAATCGTGGCAGGTATTGCGCCATTATCACGAACTGTGTTTTCAACCTGGATGGCTGTGTCGCGATTTTGTGGGTATGGCATGCCGTGAGTGATAATGGTGCTTTCAAGTGCGACGACCGCCTGCTGCTTCTCGAGCGCTGCTTTTATCGAGGAATGAATTTTCATTGTCGACATGGTTCCAGGGTTATAGTTCTTGCGGCAGGATCTCACCTGTCAGTATACGACTTGCGGCAGGCAGTCCTGCTGTTCTCACCGCGTCCTCCAATGCCATGCCACGCAACCACTGCGTGGTAATGCTGCCGGCTAGTGCATCCCCCGCGCCATTGACTGTAGAGTCAATACGCAAAGACGGTACCGTAACCTGACACCAATGATTTTCTTCATGAACTATCACAGCCCGGGGGCCATCGGTCAGTACCAGATTGGAAAAACCAATCTCGACCAATGCCCGTGCAAGAGTTTCGGTGTCAGTGCTGTCAGTTATTTCGTGTTCAGCATGATTCAATAACGCCTTAGCTTCACGCCGATTACCAATAAAAAGCGCAATGTTCTGCCGAACAGCTAGGAGTCTTACTACTTTCGCCGGGGACACTGCCAGTGCGATCAATGGGCATTGCCATCTTGAACTTACATATTTTTCCAGTTCTACAATTGTATCAATATGTAGATTGGTATCGAACATCACGCCATCGGGTGTTAACGCTGAGGCGTGGTGAGTTATATGATCAATAGTAAGGCGCTCGGCATTGTCGACTGCTGCTAGCCCGATAAACAGCTCGCCCTGTTCGTCCAGGATCGCGGTGTAACGACCTGTCGCAGTGTTCGTTAATTCGACGAAGCGAGTAGAGATTTTCTGTTCACGCAGTGCATAGCTTAGGCGTGGCGCGTAGGCGTCATCACCAATGGTTGCGATAAACTCGATATTGAGTGCCGCTGATTCGCGCCGTGCCGCCCGCAAGGCATTGGCTGTGACACCACCAATACTGTGAGTCCAGCAAACAG
This sequence comes from uncultured Granulosicoccaceae bacterium, assembly GCA_964594905.1. GTDB lineage: Bacteria > Pseudomonadota > Gammaproteobacteria > Granulosicoccales > Granulosicoccaceae > Granulosicoccus. Next base: position 5,050 of record CAZQOI010000058.1, on the reverse strand, counting down.
GGTTTGAAGCTTTCGCAAACAGCGATTCGACTGGTCTTGCGGTGTCATCAATATGTACAGCGCCAACAGCCAGCAGGCGCGGAGTATCCGCGTTACTCATTGGAAATCAGCTGACATTGAGTTGGGCATCCGAGCAGTATAGAGCAGGTCAGTTTTGGACATGACGGACTATGCTTAAGGTATTGAGTCGATTTAACCACTTTATAGTTGTGAGCCTGTCCCATGAATGTATCGGCATTACTGGAAAAAATACCTGAGCTTGTATTGAGCTATGGCCTGAACATCCTCCTGGCGCTTGCTCTGTTTTTCGTTGGTAAATGGATTGCCAAACGTCTAGTGACCGTGATTGGCAGGCTGATGACTGCGCATGGCCTTGATCCAACAATTGGTGGCTTTGTCAGCAATATTGCATTTATGGTGTTGATGGCATTGATCATCATCGCGGCCCTTGCACAGCTCGGAGTACCGACTGCCTCGTTCATAGCCATAATTGGCGCCGCTGGCCTCGCGATTGGGCTTGCCTTGCAAGGTTCGCTATCGAACTTTGCATCTGGTGTATTGCTGGTCTCTTTCAGACCATGCAAGCTCGGCGACTACATCGAGGGAGCGGGAGTCTCAGGCACAGTGGACAAGATAACCGTGTTCAGCACGACCTTGATCACACCTGATCAGCGCACCATCGTCGTGCCGAATTCGTCATTACTCAGTGGTCCAATCATCAATTACACAACGTCGCCCTCGCGTCGTTTGGACTTGGTCATCGGCGTTGGCTATGACAGTAATATCGATCAGGTCAAGTCACTACTTCGCGACATTGTTGAATCTGATTCCCGTGTCTTGGACGACAAGAAACCTGTACAGATTGGTGTGCTCGCACTTGCGGACTCGGCAATCAATTTTGCAGTGCGCCCCTGGGTGGCCAACGAAGACTATTTGTCTCTGAAGTTTGATCTGCACGAACGCATCAAGGAACAATTAGATGCGGCCGGCATCACGATTCCGTACCCGCAGCTGCAGGTCAATATTGACAGTTCGGTAGTTACGCCAAACGGGTAACTCCGAGGCTGATTTTTGGCCTGCGTATTCTGTACACTTGGCGCTCGGATCTGGTCGAAAATCTTAATAGTTAACTCCCAAGCATGTTCAAGCAAATAGCTGTAATAGGGTCTGGCACCATGGGTGCCGGAATCGCGGGGCAGATCGCGAATGCTGGTCACCAGGTTTTGTTGCTCGATTTACCGGGCGACTCTGAACCGAATGCGGTCAGCGCCGCCGCCGTGCAGCGTTTGTTGAAAAGTAATCCCCCGGCGCTGATGCACAGCGATGCTGCGGAGCTCATCACGGTCGGGAATATTCGAGATGATTTTGACAAGCTCGCCAAGGCTGACTGGATCGTTGAAGCGGTTGTCGAACGTCTGGACATCAAGCGGGATCTCTACCAACGTTTGAACGATGTTGTGCCAGCTGATTGTATCGTTACCTCCAATACGTCAACTATCCCGATAAGTTTACTGGTGCATGAAATGCCAGAGAGCTTTCAAAAGCGTTTTGCGATTACTCACTATTTTAATCCAGTTCGTTATATGCGATTACTCGAGTTGGTACGTGGTGATGCCACGACTAATGACGTGATGCAAAAGCTGGCCAATTTTAATGATCGTGAACTGGGAAAAGGTGTTGTTACTTGCAATGACACTCCAGGCTTTCTCGGCAATCGTGTGGGTGTGTTTGCCTTGCAGGTTGGTATTGATGAGGCCACCAAACTTGACTTGCCCATCGAGGAGGCAGATGCCTTGATGGGTCGTCCAATGGGTATTCCCAAAACGGGTGTATTCGGACTTTATGATTTGATTGGTATCGATCTAATGGCCGACGTTGTTCGATCGCTACGCAGCATACTGCCGGCAGCAGATGCCTTTCACGCTGTGGGATCAGAAAACGACATGATCAATGCCATGATCGAGGAAGGGTTTACGGGTAATAAAGGCAAAGGTGGTTTCTATAAAAAGAGCCCTGCCGGTCAGAAGCTTGCCAAGGTTTTAAGTAGTGGTGAGTATAAAGAGGCCGAATCAGCGATCCCGCAACGCGCTTTGGCAGCAGCGGCTGCAATTGCAAACGCTGAGGAGCCGCTAACTGATCTGATTGTCGGCACTGACAAGCAAGCGCAGTTCTGTCAGAACTTCCTTGGACGCGTTCTGGGCTATGCCGCGAGTTTGCTAGGGGAAGTTACCGAATCACCGCAAGCTATTGATGATGCGATGAAGCTTGGTTTCAATTGGGTACGCGGGCCATTCGAGATGATCGACGCGCTTGGCTCGTCAACGGTAGCTGGCTTATTGGAAAATACAGGTGCCGAAGTTCCTGCCGTTCTCAGGATCGACAAACCGTTTTACCAGCCGACCGCTGACACACTGGATGTTCGTCACGCTGACGGCAGCTTTGCACCCGTGTCCCTGCCTGACGGAGTGGTGCGGTTTTCTTTAAGTCGCCGAATTCGCAAGGCGCTATATGAAAACAAGGCGGCGAGTTTGTATGCGATTGAAGATGACTATCGCCTGATCGAATTTCATTCCAAAGCTAATGCGTTGACAGATGAGTCGATGGCTGTTGTTTTACAAGCGGCTAAAGATCATGGCCAGGGCATCCTGGTACATAACGATGCGCAGCACTATTCGGCAGGTGTTGATCTGAACGCCTTTCGTGCGTTTATCAAAGCAGATGATTTCGATGGCATCGATGCGTTTCTATCACGATTTCAGCAAGCAGTCGCAGCGCTCAAGTATTGCCCGGTACCAGTCGTCGGAGCGCCATCGGGTTTAGCGCTTGGTGGTGGTTTTGAAGTGTTGTTGCACACAGACAAACTGGTTATGCACACCAATTCAGTGGTTGGACTTGTCGAATCGGCCGTTGGGCTTGTACCGTCTGGTGGAGGCGTAAAGGAAACCTATTTACGTTGGTATCAGAAGACTGGCGACTGGTCTGAAGCTGCCTGGAAAACCTGGATGAATGTTGGCTACGGTGCTACGGCTAGTTCTCCCGAGCTAAGCGTTCCGATGCAATACTTCAGACCCGATCACGATATAGCAGTGATGAACCGGGATCGACTTTACACGCTCGGTCTTAAACAACTGGATGCTATGCACAGCGGATATAGCCCTTTATCTGAGCCACAGTTTCGACTGGCAGGAGGAGATATCCTTGCCAGAATGTCGGCCTTTATGGACAAGGGAATAGAGCGCGGTGATTTCTTTGCACACGACAAAACGGTAGCAATGAATGTTGCGACAATCATGTGCAGCGCTGATGGGAATGAGTGCGATGCCAGTGAACAAGACCTTTACGACAATGAGCGTGCAGCCTTTATCACGCTGGCACAAACGCCACAAACATTGGATCGAATCAGTTCTCTCCTGGATGGACGCGGCACTATAAGAAACTGATGTCAGAGCACCTGCCAGAGCTGTTGACCAGCGAACAGATGCAGCAGGTGGATCGGCGAGTCGCTGATTCGGGGCAGGATACTTACACCGTGATGCAATCCGCAGGTATTGCGGTTGCCAATCATGTGCTTGACATTGCCCCACGTGCACCAACTATCACCGTGTTGGCAGGTAGTGGGCACAACGCCGGTGATGGTTACATTGCGGCGACGGAACTGCACAAGTATGGTTGCGATGTTGTCGTTATTCGCACGGAGCGCGAACTGAAATCTGATTCTGATGTTGCCAGGGCAGCATCACATTGGCGAGGCCCTAACCTGGAGGTTCAGTCGGGTTGTGAAAGTTTGCCGGAGGATGTTTACTCTCGAATGCGGCGTTCTGACATCATTGTCGATGCGTTATTAGGTGCTGGGCTCAGTCGAGCAGTGAGTGGCGATTATCGCTTGATGATCGAATCATGTAACAAGCTACGTGAGACAACTGATATTCACGTTGTCGCGGTGGATCTGCCAAGTGGCCTTGATGGCGATCACCTTATTGCACGGGATCTCTCTATTTACGCTGATTCAACAGTGACATTTTTTCGGTTTAAGCTAATACATGTACTGAGTCTTGGCAGACAGCGAAGTGGCGATATCAAGCTTGCTCAGATAGGTATTAGCCAACGTCATCTCGATAACAACGAGAACTATACTCGACTAAATTCCCCACTCGAATTTAGCGAGCATCTGCCAACGTTAACAATAGACACCCACAAGTTTGCACGTGGTGCGGTGCTGGTTCGAGGTGGACCTATTGACTGTACAGGTGCAGCGCGGTTGACTGCGAACGCAGCTTTGGGTTGTGGCGCGGGGTTGGTGACCATGACTACACCGCATGATGCGCTTAGTGCAAATACCGCGCAATTGACGGCGGTCATGTTGACTGAATGTGAAAGTACTAGCGACTGGGCGAATCTACTTAAAGATCAACGTTGGCGGGTTGCTGTCATTGGCCCTGGTAACGGCCCCGATCAATCCACACGAGATGCAGTCATAGCTGCGCTTGAATCTTCGTTAAGCTGCGTGCTGGATGCCGATGCCTTGTCGTGTTGGCAAGGTCATACTGAGCAGTTACAAGAAATTCTTGTATCGGCGTCTACAACACCAGTATTAACACCACATGCTGGTGAGTTTGAGCGTTTGTTTGGAGTAAAGGTTTCGGATACAGAGCAGGGGGCAACAAAATTTGCCCGTACAAAGGCGGCTGCTCAACTCACTGAATCGGTGATCGTGTTCAAGGGTCCGGATACGGTTATTGCCAGTCCGGACGGTCGAATCTGTATTAACAATAATGCACCGCCATGGCTTGCAACAGCGGGTGCGGGTGATGTTTTGGCAGGTATCATTGGCGCACTGATAGCGCAAGGCATGCCAAGCTTTGAAGCAGCCATCGCTGCGGTGTGGATACACGGAGAGGCAGCGTCAAAACTTAGATGCCCTATGACAGCGGAGGAGCTTGGACCGGTCGCCAGTGATGTGCTTGCAAACCTGTTGACTTAAAAATTAACGCTAGCCGGTGGTTTTTTCGGAAGTGTTTGTATTGTTGTCGCTGTCGTTCTGATCATCGCT
>CAZQOI010000057.1:0-20017 GCA_964594905.1 uncultured Granulosicoccaceae bacterium | reverse complement strand
CACCGAGAAACAGTGACAGTAACGAGGTCGACAAAGCCAATGGTACAAGCGAAAATCGCATAGTACGCTCCAGGTTCTTGTAACGGATTAGGGCGATGATTTGCCGATAGCATCGCTGAGTTGCAACACAGCCATCGCGTAAAGCTGACTATGGTTATAGCGGGTTATGACATAAAAATTGTGATATCCAACCCAAGTCTCAAGACCATCAAGTCCCTCAAGGGGCATCACCGATACAAAGCGTTCGTCACGCTCTGAATCGAGAAAAGCATCAGGCAGACTTGGCACATACCCCAAGTCCTTGATTGTCGATAAAGCAATTTGCGGCTTGAGTGATTTGCGTTTTAAATCGCTAATGTCTGACCGATGACCTACGTCCTTGCCACTAGTGCTACGCCACTTGCTTGCAACCGGTGCGCCCATTCGCCAACCATGAACAGACAAATAATTGGCCACCGAACCTATGACGTCCGCAATGCTCGTGTGCAGATCTCGCTTGCCATCACCGTCAAAATCAACTGCATACTCTCGATAGCTTGATGAGATGAATTGCGGTAGACCCATGGCGCCTGCATAGCTGCCCTTTATCAATTTTGGATCCCAGGCTTCCTTTTCGCTCAGCACAAGAAACTCAGTCAACTCGGAGCGAAAGAATTTCGCTCGCGGCGGATAGTCAAAGGCAAGCGTTGCGAGCGCTTCGATCACTCTGTGCTTACCGGTAATACGGCCATAAAAGGTTTCAACACCAATAATGGCTGTGATCAGGCTGGCAGGAACGCCATAAATATCTGTTGCCCGTTCGAGCAACGCTCGATGCTGAGCTAGAAAGTCTCGACCTTGATCGATACGTTTGGACTTCAGGAAAATGCCGCGATATTCTCCCCAAGTCAGCGTTCGCTCCGCCGGGGTCGAAATGGCATCGATAATATGCTGCTGTCGGGTGACGTCAGAGAAGTGCCCCGCCAGTCGGTGTTGGTCCAACTGATGTTCGGCAGCCAACTCGCGCAAGAAATTTTGCACTTCCGTTCGCTCTAGGTACCTTTCAGACTTGCCCTCAGGCTTCTCAGCTGCCCAGATACTAGTGATCGGTAGCAGAAGGAAGCATAAACACAAGCACGTAAACAAGCGAATAACACGATACATACACCGAGTCTAGTACGCTCAACGAATGGCGTGCCAGTCAATCGCTTGATATCCGTTAGCCGTAAGGTAATCGTTTGTCTGAGAGAAATGTTTACACCCTAGAAATCCGCGGTGCGCAGATAATGGTGACGGATGCGGCGACCGCAACACGAGGTGTCTTGAGGCATCTATGACCTGCCCCTTTTTTTGCGCGTAACTACCCCAAAGGATAAACACCAACTTTTCACGATCTCGACTCAAGTGCTCGATAACGCGATCGGTGAAGGTCTCCCAACCGCGACCTTGGTGAGAGGCAGCCTGTCCAGCTTCAACAGTCAGCACACTGTTTAATAAAAAAACCCCCTGCTCGGCCCAGCCAGTCAGGCATCCCTTGCGCTGTGCGCTGAGTTTCACATCGCCATTGATATCACTATCGATTTCCTTGTAGATATTCAGCAGTGACGGCGGCGACGGGATACCTTCTGGCACCGAAAAACTCAAACCGTGCGCCTGACCCGGTCCGTGATAAGGATCCTGCCCCAGGATCACAACCTTGACCGCATCAAAGGGCGTCAACGAAAAAGCATTGAACCAGTCTCTGGAATGTGGATAGACCACAGCGGACTTTGCCTTGCGTTCCTTCAAATAGGCACGCAATTCAGCCATGTAATCATTGGCAAATTCGGTATCCAGAAAGCCTCGCCAGCTTTCGTGAATCGCTGCATTATCAGACACGTTCAACTCTCCTGTACCAGTTCAGCGGTGTGGCGAACGCCGCCGTCCCTCAAGTTTACGCCTTGGGACGTGACAGCGCAGATTGAGGCGTCGAGCAAAGGCGACTATCATTCAGGCCCTAACCTGCCTCATTAACCACTGGACTTTAATTATCAGGCGCTTGCCCATTATTGCGATGGCTGTTTCGGGCTTCGGCTTAACTGTGCCCGTCGCCTACGGAGCACAGTGCCCTGCGCCAAGCTTCGTCTACGAGCCGGACAGGTTCGTTCCGACCGACGAACCGTTGATTGCCGAAGCTGATCGGGTGGTATCTGATAATGGCGTGGTGACGCTGGAGGGCAACACAGTACTTGAGTATCAGGGCCGCGTCCTGTCGGCTGAAAATGCTCGATACAACCCATCGAATGGCGAAGTCGCGGTTGAGGGGGCACTGCGGTTTCTAGGTGAAGGCATCCTCTTGGAAAGTTCTGATGCTTTGCTTGACCTTGATGACGATATCTTTCGCACGGGGCAAACAGAATACGAAATCGACTTCAATGGCAAACGTGCAACCGGTTCCGCAATCGGAATGTCACAGGATACTGACGGACATTTCCTGCTCGAGGGAGCAACCTACTCAACCTGTCCACCTGGTGATAAAAGCTGGTTTGTAAAAGCTGACAGCCTTGAACTGGATCCCGACACCGGTATCGGCACTGCAAGAGACCTCAGATTGGTTTTCAAAGGTGTACCCATCGTCGCTCTTCCAGTGTTTAGTTTTCCTATTAGCGACAAACGCAAAACTGGTTTTCTCGCGCCCATCATTGCGCGTGGTGAATCAACCGGAATTGAACTTCACCTACCGTGGTATTGGAACATTCGACCTAACCTCGATGCCACCTTCACTCCTCGCTTTATGAGCGAACGCGGCACTCAGCTTCAATCAGAATTTCGCTACCTGAACCGTCAAGGTGCATGGGTATTGGATAACGAGATTCTCTCGGACAGACAGGTAAATGATACGACGCGTCACTTTACTAGGCTCTATCATGGTGGCCGTATAGGATCTTTTGTAACAACCAGTATCCAGGCAGCAAACGTATCAGACCCTGACTACCTTGAAGATTTGGGTGATAGTTTTCGCTTGGCCGACATCACCCATCTGGAACAACGGGCAGATCTTGTCTATGAGCGCGACAATGTTTCCGCACTTGCGCGATTGCAGAGTTTTCAGACAATCGACGACACAATTCTGCAAGCCGATCGTCCACATCGGCGACTGCCACAACTAAAAGCGCACATAACAAATCCAAGAACTTTCTTTAACGTGCAAAGTAGTTTCGATGGTGAGTTTGTGTTCTTTGATAAAACCAACGCGGTGACCGGGACGCGATTTGATATTCAACCGCGTTTGACACTGCCGATCGAGCGAGATGCCTGGTTTCTCAAAGCAACTGCTTCGCAACGATTCACCTACTACGCGTTAACTGATAGTGGCGATGAGCTGAGCAGTTCAGCTAATCGCAGTATCAGCACCTTCGCCGTTGATGGTGGTTTGTTCTTTGATCGCGTGGTTGATAAAGAAGGTTCAATCCAGACTCTGGAACCAAGAGCCTATTATCTTCGCGTTCCATTTCAGAATCAGACCGACTTACCCATATTCGATTCGAGTGCTTTTGACTTTAATATTTCGCAGTTATTTCGTGAAAATCGATTTAGTGGTGCTGATAGAGTTGCAGATGCGGAACAACTGTCACTGGCTATAACCACGCGCTATCTGGACGGAGACGATGGCAGTGAGCGTCTGCGCGCAAGTATCGGGCAGATCGTTCACTTCGATGATCGGCGCATTACGCTACCCGGTTTAATTGATCCGTCGACAGGACTTGCCATTGATGATTCTGAGAACTTTGTCGACACACGTGACTTTTCTGATCTGGTTAGCGAACTAACCGCAACGATAGACAGAGACTGGTACGTCAATGGCAGGATTCAGTGGAACCCTGATATCGATCAATCAGTTCGAGGTTCATTACTATTGAGTTACCGACCGGATAAAGATCGCATCGTCAATATCGGTCATCGTGTTGTCAGCTCGGGCCAGGACGTTAACGAACAGATCGACTTGTCGGCCTTGTGGCCAGTGAGCGATACCATCAAACTTGCCGGTCGTTGGAACTATTCACTGGATGCGGATCGCAGTATAGAGTCCTTACTAGGCATAGAATACGAGAGCTGTTGCTGGTCGCTACGGTTCGCGGCAAGACGCTTCATCGCCGACGATGGCGAGGACCACGATACCGCCCTGTATCTGCAGTTGGTGCTAAAAGGACTCGCACCGGTAGGACAGAACTACGGCGCTTTGCTGGAAAACGCGATTCTCGGCTACCGGGACACCATTGAGTAAACGTGATCATGAAACGACTACTGAAAATCGGTACTTACCTCAGCGCAACCGCGCTGTACTTTGCACTTCCAGGCAACAGCCTGCTCGCGCAAGACACTGTACTTGACAACATAAAAGCCGTTGTTAACGAAGGAGTTGTTCTGCAAAGTGACTTGAGCGCGGCGATGTTGTTCGTCAAGCAGCAGGCACGCAGCAATGGGCAGAGCCTGCCACCTGATGATGCATTGACCAGCCGGGTTCTTCAGCAATTGATCGATCAGGAAATTCGCCGTCAACACGCAAGAGCTCTTGGTGTTGCCATAGACCCCAGTAGCGTCAATCGGGCTGTTGAACAAATTGCGCGCAACAACAATATGGACGCCTTGCAGTTTCGCGAAACAATCTCCAAACAAGGTTTTGACTACAACCTCTTTCGAAACAACATTGAGCAAGAGCTACTGCTGCAACGTCTGATCGAGCGAGACGTCAATGCGCGTATCCGAGTATCCCAGGTTGAAGTCGACGACTTCGTGTCATCAATCAAGAATGACGAACAGAGCCAACAGGGCTATCGCCTTCAACATATATTGGTTGCAGTCGCACCAGGTAGCGATGCAACAACGCTAGCTGATGCAGAGGCGCGCGCAGCGGACATCATCAGGCAACTGAAAGCTGGCGCTGATTTTGCCACGGTTGCAGCCGCATCCTCCGATGGCGCACGCGCTCTGCAAGGTGGCGATCTTGGCTGGAGAACCTTGCAAGAATTACCTGAATTTCTTACCGGCACAGTTGCGCAACTTGCTATCGGTGACATCAGCGATCCGGTTCGTTCTGCTAATGGTTTACACATTGTTCAGCTTAATGATAAACGCAGTGGGAATCAGAACGAGCAAGCCGAGACGCTGGCGCGCCACATCTTCATTCCCGGTGATGATGACTCAACAATTGAACGACAGATGAATCAAATTCGGCGACGCATAGTCGCAGGTGAAACGTTTGCGAGCCTTGCCAAAGAACTCAGCCAGGATCCTAACAGTTCGCCCAACGGTGGCGAATTACCCTGGTTTACCAGTGGCCAGATGCCTCCGGCAATGGAAGCCGCTGCCGATTCACTTGACAAAGGACAACTCAGCCAACCATTCCGTACACAATTTGGTTGGCATCTATTGGAGGTGCTGGATCGTCGAACCAGTGTCGTTGATGATGAAGCTTTGCGCCAACAAGCAGAGTCTGCTTTGCGCCAACGCAAGGTTGAACAAGAAACCGAACGTTGGCAACAACAGCTGCGCGACGAGTCTTATATTGAGCTCCGCGGCTGAAGCAATGCGCCGTATCGCCGTGACAACTGGGGAACCAGCTGGCATCGGTCCAGATATCGCAATCATGTTGGCGCAATCCTCGCGCGAGGATGAGATTGTAGCGATTGGCGATCCGACTATGCTACAAGCTCGAGCAAAACAACTTGATCTCGATCTTGAGTTACGCCTTTTTGATGTTACTAAAGATGCGCAGAACGATAGTGCGGGCTGTCTGTGCGTATTGCCAATATCAACAGCTGTCAACGTCAAGAGCGGTCAACTGGATAAAAGAAACGCATCCTATGTACTCGATACCCTTGACACTGCCGTTGACGGTTGCGTTGAAGGGCACTTCGCAGCAATGGTCACAGCACCAGTGCATAAAGGCGTTATCAATGATGCCGGTATTGCGTTCACAGGGCATACAGAATACCTTGCTGAGCGCACCGATTCGTATCCGGTGATGATGCTTATTGCTGGCGATCTACGCGTTGCGTTGGCAACCACCCACCTACCCTTGTCAGAAGTTGCATCCGCTATCACTCAGCCCCTATTGACCGAAGTCATCACAACCATGCATAAGGATTTGATCTCGCGCTTCGGCATTGCCAATCCACGCATTGTTGTCGCTGGACTTAACCCGCATGCGGGTGAAGGCGGGCATCTCGGTTCTGAAGAAATAAACACGATCACCCCAGCACTTGATGCGCTGCGACAAGCAGGCATGCAATTGGAGGGGCCATTACCTGCCGATACTTTGTTCACACCGCATCATCTAACTCATGCTGATGCGGTTCTGGCTATGTATCACGATCAAGGGCTTCCCGTACTGAAGTACAAAGGTTTTGGTGAGGGTGTCAACGTGACACTCGGTTTACCGATCATTCGAACCTCTGTCGATCACGGCACGGCCCTGGATAAAGCTGGACACGGAAATATCGATTGCGGAAGTATGGCCTCAGCCCTGTCGCTCGCTCAAACGCTTGCGCATTCGTCAACGCCGTCTTCGTCAGAGCAGCGCATATCCTGATGTCCAACAGCCACGATAAGCATCGTGCACGAAAACGCTTTGGACAGAATTTTCTCAACGACCCAAGCGTTATTGATCGCATTGTCCGTTCGATGCGAATCAAACCTGACGATACGGTTGTAGAGGTCGGTCCCGGTCTCGGTGCACTGACACTGCCGCTACTCGATGAACTTGACGCATTGACTGTTGTCGAGATTGATCGCGATCTGATCGCTAAATTGCGTGATCGGAAATTAGCGGGCCTGACTATTCATGAGGGTGACGCTCTCGCTATCGACTTTGCTGCGTTCAAAGACAACAAACCCTTGCGCCTCGTTGGGAACCTGCCTTACAACATTGGCACTCCCCTGTTACTAAAATGGATCGAAATACACGCTTCAGTTCAAGACATCCATGTCATGCTGCAAAAGGAAGTTGTGGATCGGCTCGATGCGGCTCCCGGAAACCGAGCTTTTGGTCGTCTGAGCGTACTGATGCAATCGGTTTTCACCATCGAACCCCTGTTCGCAGTGCCAGCATCGGCTTTTGATCCGATGCCGAAGATTCAATCAGCGGTTGTGCGACTCAAACCGAGGTCAGATCCGCCGAGCGCCGAAATGCTGGACGCCTTGCAAAGTGCCACTCGATTGGCTTTCGCCAACAAGCGCAAAACCCTGCGCAACAACCTCAAGACCGTGCTAAATATTGCCGACATTCAGGCACTTGATATCGATCCGGGAGCGCGGGCGGAGACATTGGATTTAGGCGCTTTTCAACGACTTGCGGCGCGCCTAGAACAGGGCTGAAGTGCTAAGATGGGGGAAATTACGAGTGTCTCTCATCACATGCAAACCGATGTAATAGACGTCAGCGAGGCGATCCAGATTGATGTGGAGACCCTGTACGTGGAATCCGAATCAGATCCGGACAACAATCGCTTCGTCTTCGCCTACACAATCACTATCCGCAACGTGGGCGATACTCCTGCGCGGTTAATGACTCGTCACTGGGTTATTCGCGACGGCAATGGCAAAGTCCAGGAAGTCCAAGGCGATGGTGTCGTCGGTGAACAGCCGCACCTGAAACCCGGTGAGGGTTTTCAATACACCAGCGGCACCATGCTCGAAACATCCATCGGTACGATGGGTGGTAGCTACCAAATGGTGACGGACGACGGTGCAGAGTTCAAAGCGCCGATAGAAGATTTTCTGCTATCAACCCCGCGCACGTTGCACTAAGCAGCAACGGCACTACTTGATACTTTGGCAACTTATGTCATTGGCGACTTACAGGGCTGTCTGTCGCCACTCAAGATCCTGCTGGACAAACTCAAGTTCGATGATAAAAGCGACAAACTTTGGTTTGTCGGGGACATAGTCAATCGCGGTCCGGAATCACTCGAGGCCTTGCGCTACGTCAAGGCTCTTGGCGATGCCGCTATTACCGTACTCGGCAATCATGACTTGCACTTGTTGGCAGTCATAAACGGTATTCGAAAAACATCAGCTAAAGATACGCTTGACGATATTCTCAATGCGCCAGATATTGAAGAGTTGGCGCACTGGTTACGGCAACAGCCCTTGATTCATACGGACAAGCAACTAAACGCGACTCTTGCCCACGCTGGCATATACCCTTTTTGGTCTTTGGAGAAAGCTCACACACTCGCCGAAGACACACAGGCCATGTTGTCGAGCGACACCTTTTTCGAATTTCTACCGCATATGTACGGCAACACACCCCGGCTCTGGGATGATGCACTGGTGGAGCATGATCGCTGGCGTTTTGTCATCAATGCGTTTACCCGAATGCGATACTGTCAGCTAGATGGTTCACTCGACTACGACTTTAATGGACCACCGGCTATTGCATTGGCGAGAACGTCTGCGACCGAGTCCGCAACCGATTCCGCAATTGCGTCAGCAACTGCACCCAAGAACTCAACGGCGAAGTTGCTTCCCTGGTATGCGGTTGAAAATCGCATCCCCCTGCCGACACGCATCGTGTTCGGACACTGGTCAAGTCACCCGGCAATAGCACCTCCGAATATCATACCCACCGATCGTGGCTGCGTTTGGGGCGGGCCGCTAACGGCTTATCATGTCGAGCAAGGGTTTAGCTACACCATCAATCATCACCAATTGCCGTGAGTCATGACTATGCCGATACTGACGACACAACAAACCAGCGACTTTCACAACAACGGCTATCTGATGCTCGACAACGCGCTGTCAGCCGGGCAACTCAGCGCACTAAAAGCGACGTTTGATACTTGGGTAGAAGAGAGCCGCCAGCAAAGTGCTCCCTACGGTGCAACCTTCGACGGTCGTCCTCGGTTTGATATTGAATCTGGCCACAATGCCAAGTCACCCGCGCTCAGACGTGTAGCCTCACCCATTGATCTTTCAGAGGATTATCTCGATGCCATGCGAAACAATCAGGCTATCGTAGCTTTATCAGAGCTCTACTCGCCTAATCTGAAATTTCATCATTGCAAGATCAACTCGAAACTGCCGGATGCAAAAACAACCGTAAAGTATCACCAAGACTTCATGTTTGAACCACATTCAAATTTTGATCTTGCCACAGTGTTGTTTTTCCTCGACGACGTAACCCTTGATAATGGCCCTTTACAAGTCGTTCCCGGATCGCACAAGGGTCAGTTGCATAGTCTTTGGAAGGATGGCGTTTTTACAGGTGCAGTAACTGAGAAAACTGAAACTCAGGCAATTGCTGATTCTGAGTCATGCACTGGCAAGGCAGGAAGTGCTTGCATCATGCATACACGATTACTGCATGGCTCAAGTGCCAATCATTCTCCCCTGCCGCGAACCTTGTTTATCGTTGCCTATTCTGCAGAGGATGCTCACCCACTGTCAGCGAATCCCTTACCGACAAAATACGCAGGTGAAATTGTTGCTGGAATAAGAACCAATCGAGTGCGTAGCGTCGACTACGATTGTGAAATACCTGAAGTGCCGTCCGGCGCGTCGTTCTTTACTCAACAATCTGACACAAGTCAGTCGTCAAATTAGTACCGTAGCTTGTTTAACCAGATCTCTAAGACTGGCGTTCGAGAACAAGATAAACCACGTCAAGACCATCTGTCTCGGCAGGATCACGTGTCTGTCGACTGACTTCCTGCCACTCTTCCCAATGAAAACTATCGAGCCAGGTGTCACCCTCGAAAGTGGCATCGATGTAGGTCAGGTAGAGACGCTCAGTAGCGGGCATTAATTCCCGACAAAGTGCAGCGCCTCCAATGACCATGATTTCATCAGCAGCAGTTTTTGGATCTTGTGCAATTTCGGCAGCAACATCCAAAGCTTCATCGATCGAAGATACACAGTGCACGCCGTCGTATTGCCACGACTCGCTTCTGGTCACGACAACATTCGGACGACCGGGCAAAGGCTTGCCAATCGACTCGAAGGTTTTTCGACCCATGATCACAGGCTTGCCCATCGTTACCGATTTGAAGTAAGCCTGCTCGCCCGGAATAAACCAGGGCATTCCGCCATTTGCGCCTATCAGGCGATTGGCATCCATCGCCATCATCATTGCAACTACTGGTTTATTCGCCATGGTTAGCTAGACGGCTATCGGTGCACGAATAGTCGGTGCAGCGTTGTAATCGATAAGTTCGAAGTCATCAAACACAAAACCTGTGATATCACTAACGTCAGGATTGATTCGCAAGCTTGGTAATGGCCCCGGTTTACGTGTCAACTGTTCACGCGCTTGATCAAAATGATTACTGTAAAGGTGTGCATCTCCCAGCGTGTGAATAAATTCACCGGGCTTGAGACCACACACTTGCGCCATCATGATTGTCAGCAAAGCGTAAGACGCAATGTTGAAAGGTACTCCAAGAAAAACATCGGCACTGCGTTGATACAACTGGCAACTCAGTCGGCCATCGGCCACATAGAACTGGAATAAGGCGTGGCATGGAGGTAATTTCATGGAATCGATTTCCGCCACATTCCAGGCAGAAACAATCAATCTGCGCGAATCCGGGTTAGATTTAATCGATTCAACAAGACCCGCTATCTGATCAATATGCCGGCCGTCTGGTGTCGGCCAGGACCGCCACTGACTGCCATACACAGGCCCAAGATTTCCGTCTTTGTCAGCCCATTCATCCCAGATGGTTACCCCGTGTTTGTTGAGGTAGCCAATATTGGTATCACCAGCGAGAAACCACAAGAGTTCGTGGATGATCGATTTAAGATGAAGTTTCTTGGTAGTCAGTACCGGAAAGCCATCGTCAAGATCAAAACGCATCTGGTAACCAAAAACAGATCGCGTACCAGTACCGGTTCGGTCGCCCTTATCGACGCCCGCGTGCAGGATATGAGTCAGTAGATCAAGGTAGGTTTGCATCGCTACACGTCCCTTATGTTGCGTTTATAACCGATAATCATAAGCGCTGCGCCGGCGATGATCATCGGCAGTGATAGCAACTGCCCCATCGTCAACCAGTCGAAGGCGAGAAAGCCAAGATGTTCGTCGGGCTCGCGCACAAACTCGATAAAGAATCGATAGATTCCATAGAACAACACAAACAAACCCGACACAGCCATCCGCGGTCTGGATTTCGATGAAAACCACCAGATGACAATGAACATTACGATGCCTTCGAAAAAAAACTGATACAGCTGATTGGGATGTCTTGGCAAGGGACCTGCGCTTGGATTCGGAAATACCATGCCCCAAGGCACTTCAGTGACACGCCCCCATAATTCACCGTTAATAAAATTACCAATACGCCCTGCACCAAGACCAATCGGAAAGGCGGGGGCAAAGAAATCAGCCACCTGAAAGAAAGTGCGACCTGTCTTCCTGGCATATAGGTAGAACGCGACCAGTACGCCAACGAAGCCACCATGAAAGGACATGCCGCGCCAGCCGTATTTACCAAAAGGATTTATGACTTCAAGAGGCTCGCTGAGTAGTAATTCAGTCTGGTAGAACAGCAAAGAGCCAATCTTGCCACCAGCGATGACGCCAAGCACGATGTAAAAAACCACATCGCCGACTTCATCTGGATTCCATCCTGAACCAGGTTTTTTCGCGCGGTGCGTTGCGAGCCACCAACCTACCGCAAAAGCGACGAGATAGGTGACGCCGTACCAATGAATGGTAAGTGGTCCAAGTTCGACTGCAACAGGATTGATATTCGGATATTGCAGCATGACAGACTCGTTCTCGAAAGCAGTTCGATTATACCCTTACCCGAGGTCCTTAGCTGAGGGGTAACACGCGAGTGATCATGCCACCTAGATAGTGCGTCTCGGGCATCGCTACATGAATTGGGTGATCGGGAGCTTGCTGCAAGGGTTCCAGCAATTGCACACCCAAAGATTTTGGCGGCGCGTTCTGCCGGACCAGTTGCAACAGCTCCTTGTCCGCCAAGGCCTGAGAACAACTTGCGGTGACAAGAATGCCACCAGGTTTCAATAAACGCATGGCAAGTCGGTTGTTAAGTCCGTAGTGACGCGTACCTGCCTCTCGATCCTTGCGACGCTTGATGAATGCGGGCGGATCAAGAACGACGACATCAAAGCGCTCATCATCATTGATCATCGATCTCATGGTCTCGACTGCGTCTCCGCATATCGCCGAGAATTGACCAGCGAATCCATTGATTTCAGCATTACGTGTAGCCGCAGAAGTTGCTGCTGCGGAGGCATCAATGGCAATGACCTCTGATGCGCCGGCCTGCATTGCATTCAACGCGAAACCACCAAGGTAGGTATACACATCAAGTACCCGGCAATCTTTCACCCACGGCGCTAACGCCGCACGACTTTCTCGATGATCATAGAACCAACCAGTTTTTTGCGAGACTTCAGCGGGTACCTCATAGGTCAAACCATTCTCGATAACAGTCAGGTTCTCTACCGCATCGCCCACCAGCCATTCACGATAAAGCGGCAAGTTTTCGAGTTCTCGAATCGCCGCATCATTACGAAAATGAATGGCCGTGCAATCAATCAGATCAACCAGGCACTCGATGAGAGTCTCTCGATAAAGCTCCATCCCGGCAGTTGTTATTTGAACGACACAGATGCTGCCGTAACGATCGACTGTCAGGCCAGGCAATGCATCACCCTCACTGTGTACCAAACGATAATATGGTTCTGTATAGCGATATTCACGCAGTGCCAGAGCCATACTCAGGCGCTCACGAAGAGTGTCTTTGGTGAAAGGTCGATTCGCGCGACGACTAGTGACGCGAAGTGCTATCAGTGAATGGGGATTGGCATAGGCGTGCCCGAGAAATTGCCCATTGGCACTTTCAACAATAACTGGAGTGCCGGGTTCAACACCTTTAAGAGGAGTTGCGGCAGTATCGATTTCGTTAGAGAAAATCCAGTTGTGTCCAGCGATAACTCGCCGCTGTTCACGCTTCTTCAGGCGTAATGTTGTCATCGCAAAAAGATGCGATGGTTAATTCGTATGGATTTAAGGAGAACTATTCCTTCAAGGCAGCAAGGATTTGATCTTCCAGCTCACCGCGAACCGCGATGATTTCGCCAAGGCGAGAAAGATCACCTGCGAGCATGTCAATGTCATCTGAAGTACCTTCAAACGCATCGTATTTGTCATTGAAGTCGACCAGGAAATCAGTGGTTTCAGCAATCGCTGGATACACTTCCTTGGCTACTTCCTTGACAGCTCGACGCCGTTCCTTGCCTTCGATGATGCGCTGATAAACCTCAAAGTGCCCCATCGCTGTGTAGTCCACCATGATCTGGCAAAAGCCACGCAATTGATCCGCCTTGATGGCGTGGTCTTCGACATCTCGTTTTTCGAAAGAACTGACGCCGGACAGTTGGCAATAAGTAATGACCATCTGCTGACGCAATTTGATCAGCGAGCTGATCGTCTGTTGCAGTCGTCCTCGTCGTTCTACTCCTGCTGAGTTTGAATCAGATTCGGCATTAGCATTGGCAGACATTTGGCTCTCCATAAGGCAAAAAATTGAAGACAACAGCAAGGATAGACAGCTCTGAAATACAAGCAAGGATACTGCCATTCAACGAGTGTAATTTAACCACAGGCTAACCCGGAAAGTCACGTATATTTGTTAACTTATTTTCTCCGCAAATTATTGCAAGCATGTGATTAATAAGTAAGTTTTAAAACTTGACTTCACTGCAATCTGCACTAGCGAGATCATTAATTCACATTAGCTGCGTTCGCGTAAGCTCAATCGTCAAAATCACGAATAACATGTCGGTGGAATTCCACGAGCGCCACTTTGCTTTCTGGAACTGAAGAACCGGCCATGGATATACCGGCCTGATGCACCGAATCAGGGTCACCGCTGATCAGTGGGTGCCAGGGTGCCAGACTTCGGCCCTCGGCTAAACGTCGGTAGGCGCAGCTAGGCGGAAGCCAAGTCAGTTTTTTCTCCGTCAACGGACGGACTGACAGGCAATCGACAACCCGTTCAAAGCGATTGGCATAATCACTACAACGACAAGTTTCGCCATCGAGCAATTCACAAGCGATGTTTGTGTAGAGAACTTCCCCTGAGTCTTCATCTTCGAGCTTCTGCAAGCAACACCGGCCACAACCATCACAAAGCGACTCCCATTCATCATCCGACAATGAATCGAGTGATTTTTTTTCCCAGAATCGCGTGGACTGAGGCAATGCGTTGGTCCTAACGGTGATAATCGATGAGAAGTTGTATTTCTTTTGCTGAACCCATCAACACCGGTACACGTTGATGTAACGAAGTAGGCTGTATATCCAGTATAGCTTCATCACCGGTATGCGCGAGACCACCCGCCTGTTCAATCAGCATACCCATAGGGCTTGCCTCATACAACAAGCGCAACTTGCCAGCCTGTCCACTGGCATGCAAACGTGCGTCGTTCGGGTACATGAAAATACCGCCTCGACACAGGATGCGATGAATATCACCCACCATAGAACCTGCCCATCGCATATTAAAATTACTGCCACGCGGACCATCAGCTCCTGCAACACATTCATCTACATAACGTTTTACTGGTGGATACCAATGGCGTTCGTAGGCTGAATTTATCGCGTATTCATTACTTGTTTGCGGTACTTTCATATCTGGATGGCTCAGTATGAATTCACCGATACTGTTATCCAACGTAAAGCCCGCAACACCATTGCCTGTAGTCAGTACCAACATAGTTGCAGAGCTATAAAGACAGTAACCCGCACAAACCTGGCTACTACCCTTTTGCAAGAAACTTTCATCTGTTGGTGCAGCGCTATCGCTATGCAACGTAATGGAGAAAATGGTTCCCGTTGCGCCATTGACGTCTATGTTGCTAGAGCCATCAAGCGGGTCAATAGCTAATAAATAATCACCACGCGCATATTGTTTGGGAATGGCATAGTGCGCATCCATCTCTTCCGATGCGACAGCTGCAAGCAAACCTGATCGTTGCATGGTTTCAATGAAGACATCGTTAGCGATGATATCCAGCTTTTTTTGATCTTCGCCTTGCACGTTTTCTTGACCAGCCGCGCCCAGCACACCTGCCAGCTCGCCGAGACGAACCAGATCAGATACACGTTTGCACGCAGTAGCCACATCATTGAGCAAGGCCGTAAAGGCTCCCCGCGATTCTGGCTCCTGACCGCCATTCTCAATAAGGTATTGGGTCAGGCTAGTGCCGAGCTTCATGTTGATATCTCCACCATTTCAAAATCGTCCTTCGCGGCACCGCAATCTTGGCAGCACCAAATCGGTGGAATATCTTCCCACCGGGTACCAGGAGCTATGCCATCATCGGGCCATCCCTCCTCTTCGTTATAGATCAGGCGACAGACACTGCACAAATTACTCTTGTAATCCACAGTATTCCCGCGCCCCGGCCTTATTGAGAGCCGCCCCTGATTGTCGCATTTAGCCCAAGGACTTGCCGTATCATCTATGGGTAACCATTTGATACCTCGCGGAGGGTCCAGCTTTGAGCAATTCGCTTTTTTCCCGAGCCAGGGAGATCATTCCCGGCGGCGTCAATTCACCAGTACGCGCCTTTGGTAGCGTCGGTGGAACACCAAGATTCATCACCCACGCAAAAGGCGCTCATGTCTTCGATTCCGAAGGCAATCAATACGTGGATTACGTTGGCTCCTGGGGACCGATGCTACTGGGTCACGCGCATCCAGATGTCATCGAATCGGTGAAAGCCGCGGCCGAACATGGCCTGAGCTTTGGCGCTCCGACAGAGCTGGAAGTCGAGATGGCCGAGCGAATCGTCAAGTTGGTCCCTTCGATGGAAATGGTCCGCATGTGCAGCTCAGGTACAGAGGCGACCATGAGCGCCATTCGCCTTGCGCGTGGATTTACCGGACGCGACAACATCGTCAAATTTGAGGGTTGTTATCACGGTCACTCTGATTCCCTGCTGGTCAAGGCTGGCTCAGGTGCACTGACCTTAGGAGTTCCGAATTCCCCTGGCGTTCCTGCTGATTTTGCAAAGCACACATTGACCGTATCGTTTAACGATAGCGATGCAATCAAAGAGCTGTTTAAGTCGCAAGGCGATTCAATTGCCTGCGTCATTGTCGAACCAATTGCCGGCAATATGAATTTTGTCGAGCCGTTATCTGGTTATCTGCAAACCTTGCGTGACTTATGTACTGAACATGGAGCCGTATTGATTTTTGACGAAGTCATGACAGGGTTCCGTGTCGCCGCTGGTGGCGCACAAGAGCTCTACAAGGTAAAGCCAGACCTGACAACACTTGGCAAAGTCATTGGCGGCGGTATGCCCGTTGGTGCCTTTGGTGGTCGGCGCGATATCATGAACGAAATTGCTCCTGTAGGTCCGGTTTATCAGGCGGGCACCTTGTCTGGCAATCCGATTGCAATGAGTGCGGGGATCAAAACACTTGAGCTGCTGTCCGAACCCGGTTTTCATGATCAATTGCACAAACGCACCGGCGATTTTCTCGCGGGCATGAAACAAGCGGCTGACGATAGCGGCGTACCGTTCTGTACAGCGCACGCAGGCGGTATGTTTGGTTTCTTTTTTACAGACAAGGAAAAAGTCAGTAGCTTTGCCGATGTCATGGCTTGCGATGGTGAAAAATTCAAAGCGTTCTTCCATTCAATGCTTGAATCCGGCATCTATCTCGCACCATCCGCATTTGAAGCGGGCTTTACCAGCGCTGCTCATAGTGATGAAGATTTTGCCAAGACTATCGAAGCCGCTACTCGCGCTTTCAAGTCAATCGCCTGAACATGAGTGGTCAGTGCATAGCCATGTGGTCAGGCCCGCGAAATATTTCAACGGCCATGATGCGGTCCTGGGAAAATCGTAGCGATACGGTTGTTGTTGATGAACCTTTCTATCCGCATTTTTTGCAAGCAACGGGAATCGATCACCCTATGGCAGAAGACGTTCTTGCGGCTGGTAATACTGACTACGAACAAATCATTGAGGAACTACGTTCACCTCCAGCTGATGGAATCTTCTACCAGAAGCACATCACCACGCACTGGATGGACTATTTCCCCGTTGAGTGGTTAGCCGATCTTAAACACGTCTTTCTAATTCGCGAACCTTCACGTGTTGTTGCTTCATACGCGATCAAACGTCATGACCTGACGGCATTTGATCTTGGCTATGCGCAGCAGGCAATGCTATTTGACGTTATAAAAAATCAGCAAGGCCGTGCACCAATGGTTATAAATAGTGCTCGTTTCCTTGAAGATCCTGAATCACAGCTCCGCGCAGTATGCGAACACCTGGAATTGGATTTCGAAGACGCTATGCTGCATTGGCCCGTAGGTACGCGATCCAGTGATGGTGTCTGGGGGGCGCACTGGTACGATGCTGTTATTACATCTACGGGGTTTGGGCCTCCCAATAGCAAGCCATTGAACCTTTCAACTGATCAACAGAAAGTAGTAGATTCGTGTCTGCCGTTTTATGAGGCTATGAGTCAGCACACACTTTAGTGTGATGATTTATGCCATTTGCTTGCAAATTGCTCGCAAATTGCTAACACCACCCTTTCCCGAACACGATGTTCAAATACAATTCCAGAGGTCCAAGAGTTTTTTAATTTCCGCCGATGCCAGTAGATATAGACACTGTTGTGATAGGTGCCGGAGTCGTCGGTCTAGCTGTAGCCCGAAGGCTGGCCATATCCGGCCATGAGACTCTGATTCTCGATAGCGCTGACATTATCGGTTCAGGCGTTAGTTCAAGAAACTCTGAAGTGATTCATGCGGGTATTTATTATCCTCAGGACAGCCTGAAAGCGAAACTGTGTGTCAAAGGGCGAGACATGCTCTACGAATTTTGCACATCACGGGATGTACCACACAATCGATGTGGCAAATTAATTGTCGCTGACTCAGCTTCACAGTATTCGGATATTTCAGGTATTGCCAAAAATGCGAAAGCAAACGGTGTTTCGGATATAGAGCTACTGAATGCTGAAGCGATTAAAGATATTGAACCTGAGGTTTCATGTATCGGAGGGTTGTTCTCACCATCTACCGGAATTGTTGATAGCCACTCCCTTATGCTTGCTCTTTTGGGAGAGGCAGAATACGCAGGTGCTCAACTTTGCCTATCTACCAAAGTCCGCGGTATATCCGAAATAAACAATACGATCGTTGTAGAAACTGAAGACGAACAAGAAGTTTATCGAATCAGTTGTAACAAGCTTGTCAACGCGGCAGGATTAGGCGCTGTAGACCTCGTGCCAAGGAAACATGATGAGAACCTTAGTAAGGTCATGGCAAAGGGCAACTACTTCAGATTAGTTGGAAAGTCGCCGTTTCAACGCCTTATATACCCAGTACCCGAAACCGGTGGACTCGGGATACATGCCACTATTGATCTTCAAGGCAATGCCCGATTCGGACCAGACGTGCAATGGATAGATGAGGAAAGCTACGACGTTAACGTTAGCTCAGAAGAAGATTTTAAAACAAGAGTTAGTCGATACTGGCCAGAAATCATAAACAGAGACATCTGCCCCGACTACGCTGGCATTCGTCCAAAAATCGCAACGAATGGCGAGGTATATCCAGACTTCTTTATTCATGACTCCTCAATTCACGGAGTGCCTGGGCTTGTTAATTTGTTGGGTATCGAATCGCCTGGTTTGACGTCTTGCCTTGCAATTGCTGAGTATGTTGATGAGCTATTAAGTTAAAACTGAAGGTAGGTCCAGGGATCTAAAAGATCCCACGTTTGCATCTCATAAGCAGTAGAAATATTTATCTGAAATGTTTGCAAGACGTGGGATACACCGTTCCAATTAAAAATACAACTTCAACCCAAGACTAACCGCAGACAAATCTTCGAAACCGCCGACTTGTTGACTATAGCGAACAAAATCAGCAGATAAATCTAGCCGATCAGTTAGTGCGGTTTCCAGTCCAAAGCCAAAAGAGAAACTGACGTCGTCATCAGAAAATTCCTGCTGACCCACTGTTTCGGTAATTTCCAGCGCGGAAAAGCCAGCCATGGCATAAGCATTCGAGCGCACACCGAGAGGCGCATGAGCTTTCAAAAAGGCACTACTGTAGACAGTCCCAATCTCATCAAATGCTGTGTTATCGCTATCGGAGCCAAAGCCAAAATGACCCTCAAGATCAAAAACCCTGTTTAGCCGAAATCCCAAGCGTAGTCGCAAGCCCTTTGGGTTCAGATTATCGTCAGTGGTATTGGCAAGCGAGAACGAACTGCCATCCACTCCAAGGTAAGCGTTTAAATATCGCCCCGCGTTAGCCGAAGGGGCCAAAAGACAAGCACTGATAGCAAAGACCGCTGCCAACACCAGTGTGTGTGATTGTCGATACATTACTGCCATGCTGCTCTCCAGATAATCAATGTTGAGCAACACTGTAACGAGTGAAGACTGAACCGTTTCTGAACAGTACCTAGTAGTCGCTCAGGGGCGGACACGAGCAAATCAGGTTCTTGTCACCAAAAACATTGTCAATTCGTCGAACAGGAGGCCAGTATTTTCTGTCTGGGCTCACACCTATGGGGAAGACGGCTTTGGCACGCTTATAGGGGTGGGTCCAGTTATCGTCGGCAAGCATCGCCATCGTATGGGGTGCATTGACCAGCGGGTTATCGTCAGCAGTCTGACCATCAACGCCATGTTGAACATCAGCGGCTTCTGCAGCGATCGCCAGCATGGCATCGCAAAATCGATCAATCTCAGCAAGTGATTCGCTTTCGGTGGGTTCAACCATCAAGGTTCCAGCTACGGGAAACGACATGGTCGGTGCGTGAAAACCAAAATCCATCAAACGTTTGGCTATATCGTCGACAGTGATCCCGGTCTCGTCTTTCAGCACACGCGTGTCGAGTATGCATTCATGAGCAACACACCCTTTGTGACCGCGATAAAGAATTGGATAAGCTGGCGCGAGTTTCTCAGCGATATAGTTTGCGTTAAGAATGGCAACCTCTGTGGCTCGCTTAAGTCCTTTTGCACCCATCATGCGAA
>CAZQOI010000056.1:11227-20034 GCA_964594905.1 uncultured Granulosicoccaceae bacterium | reverse complement strand
CTGATAACTTGTGAATCTCTTCATCCAGTGATGTGGCGTGACGCAGAAAGGCGATACGTTCTGAAGATTCATCCTCGCGTTGGTAACGCTCCAGCAGCATTCGTTCAAATCCATTGTTGAATCGCGCTTTTTGAAGTTTCAGTTGTTCGGCCCGAAGTTGGCGTTCAAGTAGTTTGATCAATTCATCATGGCTGTCGGCAACAAGGCCTTTGGGCAAGTCACCGATATGTTCGATGTAAAGTGATAGCAGTGTATCGATATCGTTGTTTTCTCGTGCTTGCAGGCATTCGCTCATCAGTGCATGTTTTTCTGCTTTGCGCGTTTCATCTTGTTCTCGATCAGGATGCAGGGCGCGTGCTAGTGGGCGAAACAGTTGATCAACGGTGACTATATCGCCTAGAACTTTTTCCTCGACACTTGAAAATTTTTCTGAAAATTCCTCAGAAGCGTCGTTGTCTTCTGCAAACCGCTCATTGGGACGGTCGTCAGTGCCACCGTTCTCGAATGGATTTTGTTCGTCGCGAGAATTCGATTTTTTATTGTCGCCATGACGACGATGATTTGGTTTCTCATAGCTTGAACTGAAGTTAAACACGATATCGTCGTCATCCAATTCCTCATCCAGGCAAAAGCCAAGAGAATCCTCTGGGCGGGTGTTCGCGCTTGTGGTTCGCCCGCTCTGATCCGAGTACACATACGCGTACCAGCGTTTTTGGAGCTGAGTAGTTGTTTCAGGGTCAGCGAAAGGATGGTGTTCGAGAGATTCCAGATTGTCGACAACCCACAGATGTAACAAAGCGGAATGGCTCTGATCTAACGTGCTGGATTCTGCATGGGTGATAAGTTCATCGGTTATGGATTGCACAGTGCGCGTCAGATTGTTTTCGCGCGGTCTTATTTGCACGTTGAAATTTGTCGTGATCCGATCAACGCGCGTCTGCCAACTCTTGAGCTCATCGCGCGTCTTGCGTATTGCTTCCCACAGACGCAAATAACGTGCGTGACCACGTTTACCCGGCTTGATATTTGCCGAGAGCGACAATGTGTTTTTAGCTTTTTTTGACGAGCCTTCAGACGTCATTTCGTGCGTATGTTGTAAATCTGCCAGTCAGGAACCTTATCAGAGAATGGCGGTGTCAAGACTTTAGTTTAGCGACAGCTCCTCAGATCGTTTCCATTGTCATATTGTAAAAGCATCGCCCAGTACCACTGCCTATGCGGGCTGTCAGAATATAGTCGTTCGAATTTGTTAAAGAGTACAGATTTATCAGGTACTGTTTCATCATGAATTCAGCTTCGCGACCTACTATCGTCGCAATAAAACTTGATGAGCATGTGTAATAGGTATGGCTGTACCACTGTCACATACCGAACAAAACTACCGTGATCGTATAGCCATGACTCGGTTGATCGCGGTGCTGTGCATGATCTATGTGCATGTGCCTGACGGTCAGGTGGAACGGGTACTTCATGCTGTGCCTTGGCAGAGTTTTACGAGTTTGATTCAAGGACTATTGATTGAGGGGCCGGGCAGGGCTGGTGCTAGTCTTTTGAGCGTGGTTTCAGGGTTCCTTACCGCGCAGGTCATTCTGCAGCAACGATATTCCTTGAAAACCATGTACCACAAGCGATTCAGATCGATATTGGTACCAATGCTTTTCTGGAGTTTGGCTACCTATTTTGTTTACAGTGTTGCACCAGGTGGCAGGGTAACCTTTGTCGATGAAGCGACGACCCTCTTGGCACACCTTAATATCTTATTGTTTCTGACTGAAATTCCAGATGGTGCAACTATGCACCTTGCATTTTTGCGCGATCTATTTGTTTGTATTGTCTTAGCGCCACTTCTATTGAAAATTTTGCGCAAGTATCCCTATGTGTTGCTTAGCGCGCTCGGTATTTTTTATCTCACCTTTCATCATTATCAAAGTTTTATCGTGCTGCGACCGTTAGTGTTGTTCGCGTTTACTATTGGTTTATTTTTGGCAAATTATAAAATACCGCTCAATTCTCTAGATCATCATTGCTTGTCCTGGGTAGGTGCGACTCTGTTCTTGACGGTTATGATTATGGTAAGTAATGGAGGGCATCTCGCAGCGATCGATACAGCTTTGAGTCGTGTTGGCATCGATCTGAGAGAATCTATTCTGTATCCACTATGTCGGCTTTGTGGATCCCTTGCAATCTGGACGCTGACATCGCGAGCCTTGTGCGCAAGAGGTTTCTATTGGGCCAACCGACTTTCACCCTATGTCTTTGTGACTTTCTGCAGCCATCCACTGCTTCTCAACTGTGGGTATGAGGCCCTGTGGCTGCCATTGTTTGGCTCTGCGATGGGTTTAAATTACACAGTATGGTTTATCTTGGCGCCGGTGTTATCACTACTCATGGCAATCGGCGTTGTGCATATAGCATCAGCAATTACCCCGGACCTCGCAAGAATGATCACAGGTGGGCGAGAGCCAAACTTTCAACCACGGTGGCTTTTGGCAAGGTTGACTCGTCGCCCGCCAGGGCAGCGCTCAGCGAAGCCGACGGTGACTCGACACCCCTGAAGTCGATGCTTTGCGTTGTTCAATCACGCGCTGGCATCGTTGACAGTGATGGCAATGCTTCCCATCGCGCCGAAATCCGCTGATAGCTGATCACCGATAGAAATTGGGATCAGGCCTGTACAGGTCCCGCAGAAAACAAATTCACCAGCCTTCAAACCACGTGTCGCAAATGCCGGTTGATTAATTAACCAGCTAAGCATGGTGAGCGGGTTACCGCCTATCGACATACCACTGTGTCCTGTTGCTTTGTGTTCGCCATTGATTTGCAGTGATGCCTCATGAGCGTCCAAATCAAACGATTGCCAATCAGTTACTGGTGCGCCAAGAATGGTTGAAACGTTACCGGCGGCGTCTGCAATGACCTTGTGCCCGTTGTTTGGCCATGGATCGTTAAATCGGGATCCAACGATCTCGAAACCTGGGGCCACCCAAGCGGTAGCTGCTTTGACATCTTCGATACTGACGTCGCTGCTTCCGCGTTTGATATCTTGCCCAAGCCCGATTACAAATTCTGTTTCAACACTGATTGGCTGTGTTGGGTATGCTGCAACGGCGTCGTTGTGATTGCGATGGTAGGCCTTGAAAATTTCTCCATAAAATGGCTTTTCCAGGTTTAAGAGTTCCAATGATGCATCGGCGGTTGCGCCCAGCTTGAAACCAATTGGGTCGTCCTCTTCACAGGCATTGACTGCCGCCTGAATCGCGTAGGCGTCGTTTATGGAATCGATATTTGGTAGAGAATTGCAACGTGTGCCCTGTTTGCGTGCCGCGACAAGTTCAGCAGCCAGACGGTCAAAATTCATGGTAGTGAGATCGTGTTTGGGTAGGTAGATGTGGATGGTACCGTACTCAACGTCCTCAATGAGCCCCTGACTATTGAACGGCGACGCAACAGGCACTACTCTGTAATTATTGGTTAACACTTAGCACAGCGAGCAATCCCATTATTTTCAACGGCCTAGGCAGTGAGATGCGCAATACCGCTCTGTTTGCGGTTGGTTTGTCTGTGCTGTTGATCATGGCTTTTTTTTGGTGGTTTTCGCCAAGCTGGCCATGGCTGCTCGGGTATATCGGTTTGGGTTTTGTCGCGACACTGACGGTTCCGGTGTTTTACCGCCTGGCAGGTTTTACTCGCGCTGATGAAATCGACTGGCTGGAGAGGCGCGAGGAGCAAGAACATTTTGCAATGCAGGCTGAGTTGGTTGATGTGCGCAAGAAACTTGATCAACTTGATGTTTCAGAGGGTGTTGCTCAAGTGGATGTGCTGCGAGAATTACTGGATGACTATCACGGTGTGGTGGAGACCAGATTTCGTGGTAAATCGAAAAGTCCGCTTGCCTATCTCTCTGCTGCTCGGCGAGCGCAGCAACAGGTTATTCACAATCTGAATGATGTCGTTGCAACTCGGCACAGCTTGTCTTCCATTTCTCGTCATGACGGCAATGTCCGGCAATTTGAAGAAGAACGGTCAAAGCGTTTGAGCGGTCTCGAGGCGGACCAGCAGCAGCGCATGACAACCTTGCTGGATGATAATCAGCAGCTCCTTGATGCGCTTACAGATACCGCAGTGGAAGTGGCTAATATTCGCACCGTCAGCGATTACGCGCGGCTCGATACCCTTGCTCGTCTGGTGAGTCTCGCAGAGATTGCCAGCAACACCGGAAAATAACGGACAACAGATCATGACTCGTAGGTCTATTTCGATAACTCAGAACAGGTTCAGTGCTAAACGAGGTTTGATCGTTTTGTTGATCGCGATCCTGGTTTCTGTTGTGGGCTGTGGCAGCCGTGTGGATAGTCCGGAATCTGCCAAAGAGTCAATAATCGCATCGGTCAACGATGACATCCGGCCGAGCTTTCGTGAGAATCAAGTACGCGCCAATATCAGTCTGAGTTCAACCAATCTACTTTCATTGTTACCCAGCCTGGAGGAATACCCGATAGGCGCTGGGCGACGTGACAGTTCCCGTGTTGAGTCGGTCGAGATCTTTACATCATCAGAAAAAGCTGGCCAAGGGCGTGATGGTTTTTACAACGAGCTAGCAGAAGCATTCAATAATTCACGTCAGCGGCTTTCCAACGGTAAAGAGGCGGCGGTTTCAGTACGCAAAATAGCGTCAGGACTTGGCACCCAGTTTATGTTGGCAGGTCAGTACATACCTGACGCATTTTCTCCCAGTAATGGTTTGTGGGCCAAGATGCTGGACGCCGACGGCGTCAAGCTCGATGTCATCAGCGAAGTGACCGCACCTAACACAGCGGGTATCGTCGTCAAAAGATCCAAGAGTGACTTGATCCTGAGTGACGGTAAGCTCGATATTGCCAAACTCCTGACCAACGTCACCAATGGTGAATTCGCAATGGGTTACACCAATCCCTACCAATCAAGCACTGGTCTGAATTTTCTGTTGACCATACTCAGTGCTTTTGCCGATGGCGACGAAGGTGACATGCTGTCACCGGATGTTGCAAGTGCTTTTGAGGCATTTCAAACGGGTGTTCCGTTTGTTGCGCAAACAACCCTGCAGATGCGTGATGCGGCGCAGGGCAGTGGTGTACTTGATGCGATGGTTATGGAAAATCAATCCTGGGTTAATGTCACCGGAATGAAAGACTATGAGTTCATCCCGTTCGGCGTACGTCACGATAGCCCATTGTATGCAACCGAAGAGGCGGACCCGGCAGAGCGAGAAGTGCTGTCAATGTTTGCTGAGTTCATCAAGCAGCAACAAGCTGTGGTTAATCGATTCGGGTTTGCAGGTAATCTTGATTATCAACCGGCTTATGCCATTGACCAAGGTTCAACGATAGCTCGGGCTCAAGGATTGTGGAAAGAGAAAAAATCAGGTGGTCGTCCTATAGCGGCTGTCTTTGTCGCTGACATTTCAGGTTCGATGGAAGGTACTCGAATCAGAAATCTAAAAAAAGCGTTGATCGAATCATCTGACCTTATAAGCTCAACCAATGCTATTGGGCTTGTGACCTATAGCGAAGTCGTTAACGTAGATCTTGACGTCAAAAACTTTGACGTACAACAGAAATCGCTTTTCATTGGTGCGGTAGAGCGGCTTAACACTGGTGGACGAACCGCAACTAACAATGCGGTGATGGTCGCGGCATCGCGTTTGTACAATTTTCTGGAATCCAATCCTGATCACAAGCCTGTGATTTTTGTCTTGTCAGATGGTGAGCGCAATCGTGGTCTTGAGCTTGATGATGTCCAGGCCGCGCTGGAATGGTCTGGGATGCCCATTCACTCGATTGCCTATGAGGTGCAGTCCGAAGAACTGAGGCAGTTGTCGAGTCTCGCTGAAGGTGCGTACGTCACTGCTAACGCAGAGTCGGCTTCGTATCGTATCGGTAATCTACTGAACTCGGAAATGTAAGTTGATGAAGTGGATTCGCGTGTTTGCGGTATTCCTCGTCTTGCATCTGGTGGCATGGGTTGGCGCGCATTTTTATTTCTCATCAAACCCATCAAAAATTTTGGTCGTTGTGGATACATCGTTTTCGATGAAACCATCCTTTCCACGTATGCAGCAATGGATAACGCAACTGGAGCAGGAGTCAAGATACGTTGACATTATCATCGCTACAGACAAAGCCATGATTGGAGAACTATCAGAGATACGCGACCGGCAAACTATTTTTCGAACAGCGTTTGGTCGTAGTGATGCAGATGATTTATTGCGTTATCAGGCAATCGATGCCGATACACGTTATCTGTTGTCCGATGGAAGTTTCGACGTCAAGGGTTATTCGCTGGTACCGTTCGATTCCTAGGCGAGCTCGCTTGCGTGGGCGTCAGTGATTAGTTCTGCAACTCATATTCAGGAGACTTCACAGCGCATGAGCCGGGATCGAATAAAGCTTATCAACAGCCGCTTGTTATCTTCAGAGTGGGCGCGACTGGAAGCGGTTGAATTCGACTACAAAAGAGGTGACGGTGAGTGGCAACGCCAACAACGCGAGATCTATCACCGGGGTCATGGCGCTGCCATACTGCTTTACAACCTTGAGCAAGCAACCATCATTCTCACCCGTCAGTTTCGCTATCCGGCGTTTGCTGTCGATGGCGATGGCTTCTTACTGGAAGTACCTGCCGGTGTGATCGAGGGTGATGACCCCTTAAAAACCGTATTACAGGAGGCGTCAGAAGAGACAGGTTTCGACATTGGTCATGCAACTTTTCTTTTCAAGGCTTATGTCAGCCCGGGCTCTGTCACTGAACAACTGCACTATTACGCCGCTCCGTACACACCAGAGCAACGCTCAGGACTTGGGGGTGGGCTTGAATCTGAGGGCGAAGATATCGAAGTGCTGGAGGTTCGCTTCGAGGATGTTCGTCAATGGATTGCTGACGGGAAGATTACCGATGGCAAAACCCTCATCTTGATGCAATATGCCGAGCTACACGTATTTAAAAACAATTGAAACCTTTGTAACTTGAAATAATCGAGTTACACCACTTGGGTACCATGACTCCGTTACAATGTGGCGGACTGCTCAGAAAATAAGGATTTTTCTCGGTTTGAGCACTGTCTGCTGACGAGTTGAGGGTGCCTTCACAGGCGTTTTCCAGCGATTGCTTTATCACTGAAAAGTGAAATACCGAACCCATTCAGCCTGGAGCTGTTATGACGTCGAGAAAGTCCGTGTTTTCCTGTTTGTTGCCTGTGGTACTTGGCACTGCGCTTACTGAAGCGTCGCTGGCTGCAGATAACGTTACAGAGATTCACACCACACGCGTTCCCGCCATCCCGTTCAGCTACACGGTAGATGACTTTACCTACTACTGGGGGATGGGTGATAACGAATTGATGACTGGTTTTTCTACCCCTGATGAGCGCTTTGCATACGCAATGTCCGCGAACCGGGTTGAAGTGCGACGCGACGACATTGCAGATCTGGTTACGGGCGAACCCTGCGGTATCTTTGTTGAACGTTTGGCCGATGGCGATCAGTCTCAGTCATTGGCAGCGGATTACCCCAGTGATGGTTCGGGTACAGGCAATTGCGATATCGCCGCTATGCTGGCCAGCCGCGTTATCAATCGCGGCGCGCTTGATCTCTTTTCAAATGTTCTGCCGGATGCCAAGAACATTGAACGGCTGGATTACATATTTGATTATGGCCTTCTAGCTCCATTGTCCGCTTCTGCTATGACGCAGGCTGGCCATGTGGGATCTGAAAAGTCCAGTAATAATCCTGTCAAGATTGCCGCCATACTGTCTCTCGATAGCTTTGGGAATCCAGCTAGCTATGGCCCGTTGTTGTTAATCGACCAGCGCGGCTGCGCTGATCCTCAGCTGTGTTATTCAACAACACCGTTGCGTCATCAATACACATTTCTACAAAACGAATTCAGATCGCCACAGGGCTTTCCCACCGAGACAGAGCGTACTGTCGAAAACGTTGGTATGGCTTTTATATCGGCGAGCAGGCTTGGACTGCGTGCAGGGCAGCGCTATTACGGTTTCTCATTTTTTAGTGATGATGTTGATAGCGATGTTCATGTACTGACAGATCCATCAACGTTTCCTAATGACACCTCTGATGACTTTATCGTACTTGGCGATGATGCTGATCTGTACGGTGGTCTGTCTGGTTATTTCGCCGCGGAATCTCTCAGTGTGGCATCCGGTAGTGTGTTCCTGGATGAAAATGGAGATGGTCAGCCCTCTGATAACGAAGCGGGTATCAGTGATATTGGTATAAGGGTTTATGCCGATACCAATAACAACGGTGTGTTCGATTCCTTAACTGATATGCCAATCTCCGATCCGATCGATAGCGATCTGAACGGTAACTTTGTTTTACCAGGCTTGCCCGACGGGACATTCTTTGTCGTTATAGAAGAAACCGATCCTGATATCCCTCCGGGCTTGGTAGTGACGCCTGGCAGTAATCCACACATGCTCTCAATAAACGGAAACGACCCGTCGGATGTGTACTTTGCTTTTGTTGATGTCAACAATGGTTCTGGTGGGGATACATCAGGTGGCTCTGACTCAGGTGCGAGCGATGCTGGTGGTTCCGATACTGGCGGAAGTGCAACGGCTGGCGGTGATACCGGGTCAGGCGACACTGGTGGAGTAACCGGTGGATCTACTGACGGCGCAACAGGTGGGGCTACTGATGGTGCAACAGGTGGGGCTACTGATGGTGCGACAGGTGGGGCTACTGATGGTGCGACAGGTGGGGCTACTGATGGTGCAACAGGCGGATCTACCGATGGCGGTGGACAACCTG
>CAZQOI010000056.1:0-11127 GCA_964594905.1 uncultured Granulosicoccaceae bacterium | reverse complement strand
GGTGGGGCTACTGATGGTGCAACAGGCGGATCTACCGATGGCGGTGGACAACCTGGAATCACGGATCCCATTAATGATCCCTCAACGATGGCCAATCGGGATGAGTTTGAAGTCAATGCTGGCGAGTCTGCAACAGTAGATGTACTTGCCAATGACTTCGATGGCGCAGGTGGTGGCCTTGTTATTGTCAGCATCAGTGAATCGCCAAATGCAACCATAACCGAGCAAAACGGGCTGATTACCTACACGCCAAATTTTGGCTTCTATGGGATGGATACCTTCCTGTATGTGATTCAGGACGCTGATGGAACTCAGGTACCCGGTACCGTCGTAGCCACTGTGGTTCGCTTCAGCGATTTAAATAACAATGGTCAAAATGATTTTGATGAATGTAACTGTGACAGCCTGACACTTGAAACCGGTGTACGTGGTTCTGGCGTAGGTTCAGTGGCCATTTTGTCGGCCTCTTTGTTGTCTCTGTTGATATTTACCAGAGCATATCGTAATCGCCGTCGCCTTAAAGGAGGTGCTTGATCATGAGCCTCCATCGCTTAAGGAGACCGATACGTTCACTCTTGCGTGTTGCAACGGGTGTGTTGGCCATCTGTCTTGTGTTTAGTGGCTTGTTTGTTGTCGCAAATGCTAACGATGTTGACACTTCGCGATTTACCAAACGACCTTATGTCGCTATTGGTGCAGGTCCTACTCATTTGAGACCTCACTCTCCCAATCCAGCCTTGACGATCGATGACAATAGTGACGTAGGTGCGCATGTTGCGATCGGCTACGATTTCTCGCGCCTTTTCACTGCAGAACTTTACGCCGCTTCTTTGGGATCGGCTGCTGTCGGGTTTCTGGGTGCGCCAGTTGGTGATGTCGATTACGAAGTTTTTGGGCTATCGGGTATTGCTTATCTGTTGAACACTCAAAGTGGTACTTTTTTAAACTCATCGAATGGGCGAGGGGATTTCCGTCGCGAAGGCCTGTCCTTGTATGGCAGGTTTGGCATCGGTAGTTTAAGTAATGACAGCAATGTCAGCTTTCGACGCGATCACGCTTCGCATGCGGTATTTGGTGTTGGACTTGAATATGGTTTTAGAAATGGTATCGCCTTGCGTGGTGAGTACATGGCCATTGATACAGATGCGCAATACATAACAGCGAGTATTCTGAAGCGCTTTGGACAAGTACCATCTGCGCCGACTCAGAGAATTGCGACAGCTAAGGTTCCTGATAGTGACGAACCGAAGAACGGAATCGCAATCGATCCACTTCCGACACCACTACAAGGTAAGTACGATGGGCCAACGATGTTTCGACCTATTGTGCCGCCTTATATCTATTTCGAATTTGATAAAGCTGATTTATCTGCAAGCTCTATTGACAAGCTCGACGCCTTCATCGAAGAAATGAAGAAGAGTGACCTCGATATAGAGATTCAGGGCCATACGGATTGGATTGCTGGGCCTGAATACAATATGGGCCTGTCGTTGCGCAGGGCGGCCGCAGTTCGTGACTATTTGGTTAATCGTGGCATGGGGCCAGACCGGATGGAAACGCGCGGCTTTGGTGAAACACGTCCCATAAGCACCAATACCACGGCGGTAGGGCGCTCGCAGAATCGACGGGTAGAGATGCATTTGCGGTAAGGTGTCAGAGTGCTCTGTTTACAACAGTTGGATCGATTCAATGGATAGTGGGACTTTCAAATTGATTGGCAAAAAATTGTCGCCTGAGACAGCCTCCAGAACTGGTCTTTTCATGGCGACTTTGCTGGTTTTGTCAGCCTGTGGCGGTTCCGGTGGTGACACACCTGTTGATGATAGTCCCACGATCCCTCCTGTAACTGCTCCACCAGTTGATGCACCTACGCCAACTGATGACGACCCTAATGCCTTGCGCGATGTTGTCGAGATTGATGACGCATACGCTTATGTTCGCAGTAGCCGGTACGCGAACGTATTGCAATCATGTGCGGTTATAGAGAATGCTCAAGATGCCTGCCCACTGGAAGTCTTGCCATTCATTATTCAGGATGCTCCAGATCCCACCGTAGACGACATTATGAGTCGAGTGCTTGTTACTCATGATTGGATGGGCGAGCGTTTCGAAACCATTTTAAGATCGAGCAGTGCATCGCTGACGAGCATGTTTGGATCGGTCACCAGCATCTTGATTGGTAGTACTGTGCGGCCTTCAAACTATTGGGGTGGCACAGGTGGTATTCAACTTGATCCAACTTACCTGTGGATGTCAGTCGAGGAAAAAATGACTGTGTCTGTGGATGAAGATTTTCGATCAGGGTTCGGCAATGATCTCCAGTTTCTTTTTTTCCAAGCGCGTCTGAAAGACGGTGTCAATCAATTCACCACATTTAATCTGTTGAATGATGCCACTCGAACGCTAGAAGATATCCGTATACCGACGGTTCGATTGCTCTACCACGAGCTTGCGCATGCAAATGATTTTCTGCCACGTACTGCCGCGCCATTTCTTAGTGCCACAGGTATTCCAAGCGACGCGTTGGATGAACTGTCTGGATTCTGGTTATCTCCACAGTTGGTTAATGATCAGCCATTGAATTCCGC
Organism: uncultured Granulosicoccaceae bacterium; assembly: GCA_964594905.1. Taxonomy (GTDB): domain Bacteria; phylum Pseudomonadota; class Gammaproteobacteria; order Granulosicoccales; family Granulosicoccaceae; genus Granulosicoccus. The sequence continues at coordinate 8,539 of CAZQOI010000056.1, read as the reverse complement.
CGTATTGAAAGGACTTGCAGGTGTCAGGTATCGCGGTTTCGACGCAACCGAATTTGAAAAGAGTCTGACTGCAACCGTGGTGGGATCGGAGGCTGCAAATGATGGCGCAGCCGTCTTTTATGGCTACAGCACCATTCGGGAAGATTTTGCGACGCTGGTTGATACGGCGATGATGAAAGCTGAATTTGGTATTGATTTGGCAGCTGGCTTTGTCGATAGTCCGGATGACAGGGATAACGCTTTTTGCGACGACTACACCGTGGGTTGGGGCACTCGTAATCGATTCTCTGATCCTTTGGTACTTGCTCGCGCAAGGACTGCTCTTGAAGGCATATTTGGAGAAAGCGCCCGTCTGGATCAATTCATCGCGGCACAAGTAGGTAATAGCGATCCAATGACACCTGGCCTTGGTTGGTGTGATGAGCGTGACTTGCGAGCGCCTGCTAACGATAGTGTAGTGAATGGCTTGCTAGTGCGCAGCGCGCAACGTGCAACCCTTCTTGAAATTAGCGGCGAGATGAGCGATATGGATCGTCACAGTTGGGCCGAAGAAAAACGCAGCCGTTAAATTTCCTTCAATTCAAGCGGCTCTCGTCGCTTGTTTCCTGCGACAACATTGTTGTTTGGTCGCGTCCGTCGTGTAGATACCAACGTGTGAGGATTCAGTCTTGCCGGTTCTGTGGGAAGCCGAACTAGAAGGGACCACTTACAGCGTCCGATCTCACGGAGCAACCATCAGGTTGTACAGTAACGGCGTCTTTCACAGTCAGTGGAACCCAGACCGCCCGTTCAATGGTGGAATCTGGGATTGCTTGAGTCTTCCAGTGCTTTATCGGCCACCTGAAAATACGAAGAGAGTGTTACTGCTGGGTCTTGGTGGTGGCGCGGTAGTTCAACAACTGTCCACGCTCATTGCGTTTGATAGATTGACAGCAGTGGATATCGATGCAGTGCATATCGATATTGCACAGCGATGGTTTCAAGTACACGATGAGTGTGTTGAATTAATTCACGCTGATGCCATCTCATGGTTGTCTCATTACAATGGTCAGGCTTTTGATCTGATCATCGATGATCTGTTTGGTCATGACGAGGGGCAACCGGTTCGCGCAGCTGCATTAAGTAGCGAATGGATTGATTTACTCAGAACCCATCTGGAGCACGATGGTTTGTTGATAGTCAACAGCATTGATGCACGAAAGTTGAAAAAAGCAGCACCAGGCTTTGCTGATGTTGGGTTCAGCTATGGCTATCGCTGGACCTTACCAGGCTATGAAAACGCTGTTGGGGTGTTCAGCCAGCAGGGTCTCAAAGCACGTGATTGGTCGAGGCACCTAGAGCAAAGCGAGCTGAGTATGTCAGCGCAAAAGCAGGCGCGTGCCACTGTACGCAGGCCTATACGTGGTCTCGAAGCTGACTCGTATTGAGCCAGTTGCGTTTAAGGTTCGTTGCGAATATCAATAGCTGTAGGAAAGTTGGAAACCCGCTTCTATAGATTCCAGACGAGTTAAACGGGCACCTACATGCAATGGACCCAGGCTTGCGCCAAGGCTCAATGATGTTGGTTCCTCATCTCGAGCGGAATCATGGTTGATACCGGCTCGAAAGGCGAGATATGGTTTGCCAATCTCTACACCGATAGCCAGACGCTGAGTTTCGAAGTCGTCTACTTTCGCTTTGTTGAGCGCGAGGTCAGCTGTAAAGCTAGCGATACCTCTTTGCAGATGCCCGCCAACAATCAACTGTGGCGTTGATTCGAATTCGAAGCCACTGGCATCGCTTATGGATTCAGGTACGACGTTACGCAGCACTGCGGCCACTCGAATCGGGAAACGTGTGAGTTGCGTTGAACCACCAACATCGAAGGTGAATGAGGAGTCGTCCTGTTCACTGTCCTGAAACCGATCGGCAGCAGATGATCCGCCATCCTCGAATTCTTCATCGACACTAACACTGGTAGTGTTGGTTGTAACTGATGAAAACTTAGGCGTGATTCCAGCGTCAATACTAAAACCACCAACATTAAAAGTTTGAGCCAGGCTGATACTGAACTCTTTTCTTTCTATAGTGTGTACCGAGCCGGTGGATGTCAGAATGTCCTCTGGCTGAGTAACATTAAGTGGAAGGCCAAGTGCATCGGTTTGTAAAAAGCTGCTACCTGTCGCTTCACTGAGTAAAAGCTGATCATCACCGAGTAAATTTTCTAATTCACTGATGTAGTCCCGGTCTGAATCTGATACGTCTGGCGTACCGAAGCCTGTTGCCGATGCTCTGAAATTGAAGGCAAATGGAACTCGAAAGCCTGTCAGTGCAGCCCCGATATTAGACTCAAGCTTTGCACTGATAAGTTCTCCGTCCAATTGATCCAGAATATCGAGTACGCGGGTTGATAGATCGGCCAATTCCTGTGTACCAGTCAAACACACTTGAGATTGATCTGGGTTAAGCGGATCACACGTTATTGGGTTCGAACTTAGAACATCGATTTCGCGTTCGATATCATCCAGCAGGTCAAGGTTTTCATCTTCTTGAAATGTTTCAATAGAATTGCTGCCATCACGAATTTCAGCACCCACATCTAAACGAAAGTGGTATTGCTTGCCTTCACGGTTCATTCTGATCAGTGATGCAGGATTTTCAATTGCCCCGTGAACGCCATAGGCATTGGCGATAACAGAACCACCCAGCCCTATGGAGCGGGCGTCTGATGCGAAAGTCGAAGTGCTGCTTGCAATGAGAATTGCTGCAGCTGCTGCTGTGTGCGGGAGTTTGGACATTGATACCTCAGGTCCGTGGAGTCGGCAGAAATCACGTATTTCCTAAGCTCGATTGCACTATTCGTACCGCCTTTGATGAAATGCACCGCGTCAAAAGTCTGAATCTAACCCTTCGCGCCGCGCCTCTGTGACAGCAAGGGCTGTATTCAGTATTGCGTGCCGTATTCGTTCCCCGATCAATAAGCGAGCCTCGGTCTCCATCGTCAACATCTTTGCTGTTGCTGATAAATGGCTTTCGTTTTTATTGATAAAGCCCAGTTCGTTGAGGGTGTCGACGAAATGCCGCATCAGATTCTTGTCGTAAAGGTCGACGGCATCGCGTCCAGTCGTGCTTGCCAGGCGTGCTGCACTCATCTGGCAACGTGTATTGAGTTCCTCATAAGTAATTTCGCCACCATGTGCACGCGCCAGTAATGCGGCGGTCAGATAGTCTCTTTCCAACGCTGGCGTGACTACCTGCGCCAGACGCATTAAAGACACGGCTTGCATCGTACCGGCGGTGGCGCGACGCCATAGATCACCTTCCTGTCTGAGCATGCCGGCGGCGGTCAGCGCGCCAAGGCTTTGCTCAAATTGTTCACGAGTTAGTTCGGAATCGGCAAAAAGTTCGTTTTGCAAAAAGGTGTGTGCCAGAGACACCAGCTTGAACACAACATCATCACTTCGAGTTGGTTGATGAGTAAAAGCCGAAGCTATCAAAGAAGGTAAGGTAAGAAGATGCAATATGTTATTGCGGAAGTATGTCAATGGTGCTGCCTGGCCCTTACATATCGCTATTAGCGAACCAACCTCATCGGTTTCCTCTTTGATAAATTTCAACTGCATGCCATGGTCAATAACGTCTGCAGCCGCCATTTCTGGTATTACAACCGGTGTGTTTGCATAGGCGTCCTTGAGGAGTTCGTAGAAGAGATTTATTTGCTTGCTCAATTCATCACGTGATATTCGCCCGCGAGGGGTTGCCAACATGGCGGTCGAGAGCAGACTGATTGGTGTGACACACACGGCCTTGTTGATATTGCGCATGATGATGTCGCCAAGATCATTGACTATCGGGTTCAGCCAAGCTGGGCGTTTCTCATCGACTGGTTTGTCACGCCAATCATTAAAGTGTTCACCGAGTAACTGATCGAGTTCAATTACTTCGCCAACGTTTACATACACGTGGCCGTAGTTCTCACGCAGGGTTCGCAGCGATTTGATCAAACCGAAAATGGTTTCCTTGCGTTTCTTGCCGCCAGAGAGTTCGCTGGTAAATGCGCGGCCTTCCAGTAAACGTTCGTAACCAAAATAAACTGGCACAAAAACCACAGGTGTCAGTGGTTCGCGCAAGTAAGCGTGGACTGTCATCGCCAGCATGCCGCCTTTGGGCGGTAACAAGCGTCCGGTTCTGCTTCGACCGCCTTCAACAAAGTATTCAAGGGCATGCCCGCGTTGCAGGATTTCCATCAAGTAGGCGTTGAAAACACTTGCGTACAAAGGTTTTCCTGAGAAGCTTCGACGCAGAAAAAAAGCACCACCGCGACGCAGTAGGCCACCGACAAACGGCAAGTTGAGATTGATGCCAGCGGCTATGTGAGGTAGCGAGAAACCTTGTTTAAACAATATGAAGGACAATAGGAGGTAATCAATATGACTGCGGTGGCAGGGCACATAGACAATCTCGCGTCCATCCGCGACGCGTTTCAAGCGTTCAATTCCAGAGAGTTCAACACCGTCGTACAACTCGGTCCACAATCGTGTCAGTAAATGATCGAGGATGCGTATTGTTGGGTAGGACACATCAGCTGCGATTTCATTCGCGTACTGACGTGCTTTCGCTTGATAACGTTCAACAGAGTGACCTGAAGAGGCAGCTTCTTTTTCGATCTGTTTTCGGACGCCCAGGTCTCTGACAACATGATCAACGAGCATACGCCGGTGCGATTGATCAGGGCCCAGACTTGCGATGCGGCGCTGTCGAAAGTGAACACGTAATATGCGTCCAAGTTTTCGCTGCAGAATGGTTGATGTCTCACCTGAAGACTTCAATGTATTGAAAGACAAAGGTTCGCTGAAGCTCAACAGCGTTCGCCTGCCGTGGATAATGGTGGTTAGTAGCTTGCGAGTACGCCCGGCTATCTGCCAGTTTTCTGTAAACCATAAACGCCAGAACGACGATTCTTTATCTGGTGCACGCCCCCAGTAAACCGCGACCGGAACTATCTGTAATTCCTGATCGAGCGGCAGTCCTGCATCGACAAGCCGCGCCAGTCGCTCCGATGACACCTTGCGGTGACGCCGAAACACAGTACCTAGACGCCGTTGCAGGACGACGAATCTTGACGATTCCCGAGTGTCGCCAAAAACCAGTGGTTCGGTCGGCGACGGCAGATTTTCCTGCTCGCAAATGATACGTAGTGCAACGCTGTCAGCGACACCACCCACTTCCAGCACATAGATCAGTGGTACGTCAGGGTCAATCAGGCTCGAAGGCTGCGTTGGGAGAACCTCTGGCTTTACCCACAGACGCATTAATCGATAGACGAAATTATGCAGAAGTGAATACACGGTCTTCAGGCATAATTTGAGAGGTTTCCCATCAGAGCATCATACCTTGTCCCGACTAGAAACCCGACCAGAAGCTGCACTCGACGTCGAAACACTTGACGCGCTCGAGCCGGTCCGAACCAAAGGCCAATTGGCTGATGTCTATCTCGAATTTGCGAATAGCGAAGCTGCCATCAGGGCCTACCTGATAATGGAAGCTGCTGTGCGAGCAGGTTCCTTGTCAAACCGCGAGGTAGAGGCCATCAAGCTGTTTATCAGTCAACGCAATGCTTGCGATTATTGTTTGTCGGTGCACACCATGAAGGCGACTGCAGCTGGCCTTGAGAAAGGAGATCAGTTGCTAGTGCGCCAAGGCAAGTCCATTGGGGATAAACGAATCGATGCCATTATCGATATCTTGCAAACCTTTGGAGCAAAGCCTGGCCCATTGTCGAACGAGCAGCTGTCGCAGGCACGTGATGCTGGTCTCAGTGATGAAAATCTTGTCGACATGACAATGGCGGCAAGCACCATCTTCTTTACTAACATCACCAATCACATCAACGATACACTGTCACCGCTATCTCCCGCGCCATCGATTGATGGCTAGTCTGCCGTGCCAATTGTTGTGAAAATACTGGACTTTTTTGAAGGGCTGATCGCACCGTTCCCGGACGCTGCGGATGAGCAACCACCAGGACGCCTCATACCGTTCCTGTGGTTCTATGTGCGTGGTTCCTGGCCCTACCTTCTGATGATGGCCATGCTCTCGGGAATCATCTCAGTGCTGGAAATCACTGTCTTCGGGTTTCTTGGCAATCTGGTGGACTGGCTAGGTGCTCGCGAGCCGCATACCTTTTTTACAGAAGAGGGTCGTTCACTACTGTTTATAGGTCTGGTGATTCTGGTCTTTCTGCCGCTTGCAGGGTTTCTGCACAGCTTGTTGTTGCACCAAACGATCTTTGGCAACTTTGTCATGACTATTCGTTGGAGAGCGCACCAATGGATGCTTGGTCAGAGCTATTCGTTTTACCAGGATGAATTTGCTGGCCGGGTTGCCACCAAGGTTATGCAGACATCTCTGGCGATACGTGATGTCACGCTTAAAGCGTTGGACGTAATGATCTATGTGTCGGTGTATTTTATTGGCGCAATGGCGTTGGTTGCTTCGTTTAGTCCTTACTTCATCATTCCGTTCTTACTTTGGTTGGTGTCATACATCCTGTTGCTGCGCTATTTTTTACCGCGTTTGAAAGAGGTTTCGCGACAGCAAGCAGACAAACGCTCAGAGATGACCGGACGTGTGGTTGATAGTTATACGAATATCATGACGGTCAAGCTCTTTGCACATGCTGGTCATGAGGCGGACTATGCGCGCGACAGTATGCGCGGGTTTCTTGGCACGGTGTATCCACAGTTTCGGCTGGTGACTGGGCTCAACGTAACTCTAAGTGTCATAAATGCCTTGTTATTGTTTTCTGTTGGTGCTGCCGGCATTGCCTTGTGGACAGAAGGGCTGGTAACGGTTGGTGCGGTTGCGGTTGCTGTGGGGCTTGTCTTGCGTATGGAGGGCATGTCGCACTGGGTCATGTGGGAACTCTCTGGCTTGTTTGAAAGCATCGGGATCATTTACGACGGCATGAATATGCTGTCAAAGAAGAAGCAGGTACTCGATAAACCAGACGCTGAACCGTTGGCAGTACCGCATGGGGCTATCCATTTTGACAATGTGCGTTTTCACTACGGTCGAGATAAAGGTGCAATCGAAAATCTGCAGCTTGATATCAATGGTGGTGAAAAAATCGGTTTGGTGGGTCGCTCGGGTGCAGGTAAAACGACACTGACCAATTTGTTACTCAGACTCTACGATGTGGAAGATGGTGAGATCCGGATCGACGGTACAAATATTTGCGATGTACAACAGGAAAGCCTGCGTCGTCATATTGGAGTAGTCACTCAAGATACTTCCCTTTTGCATCGCTCGGTCTTTGACAACATCGCTTATGGCAGACGAGATGCGACGCGTGATGATGTCATTGCCGCAGCGACACGCGCCAACGCACATGACTTTATTCAAGATCTGGAGGACTCTGCAGGTCGGCGTGGTTACGATGCGCAAGTAGGTGAGCGAGGTGTCAAGCTCTCTGGCGGCCAACGCCAACGGATCGCTATCGCTCGCATGTTCCTGAAGGATGCACCCATATTGGTACTCGATGAGGCAACGTCTGCACTCGACAGTGAAGTCGAAGCGGCGATTCAAGAAAATCTAGGTGCCTTGATGAAAGGCAAGACAGTAATTGCGATTGCGCATCGCTTATCGACGATTGCCGCCATGGACCGGCTCATCGTTATGGATCTGGGCGCTGTGGTCGAGGAGGGCAGTCATGAAGAGCTTGCGGCAGGTGATGGCCTCTATGCGCAACTTTGGTCGCGCCAGTCTGGCGCATTTCTGACCACTGACGAGGATGGCCAACTGACTGCCTGAGTGGCCATTTGCTGAGATTTTACGATCTCCTGCCTCTTTCCGCGCTTTCTCCTCGCTTTTTTTCAGGCCGTAAATAAATTAGTTCGTGACAGTGTGTCGGTGGTTCCGCATAATCGGAGAACTGGGTCCGCGGTTCTTTTGGGCGGGCCTTTGTGACAAAAATAAACTTGGAGAATAATTCGATGAAAAACAGAACATTCCGGCGCACAGCCCTGGCAAGTGCTTTTAGTTTATTAACCGTTGGTGCAGCTACCTCTCAGGCAGCTGAACTTGAAGTCACCCATTGGTGGACTTCCGGCGGTGAAGCAGCAGCAGTAAAAGTGTTTGCTGATGCCTTTAATGCAGGTGGTGACAGTTGGCTAGACGGCGCGATCGCGGGCTCTGGTGGTGTGGCTCGCCCAATCATCATCAGCCGAATCCTTGGCGGCAAGCCAATGGGTGCCACCCAACTCAATCATGGTCGTCAAGCTGAGGAACTCGTCGAAGAGGGCCTGATGCTTGATCTGACAGAGCTTGCTGAAAAAGAAGGCTGGAAAGATCTGGTTCGACCTTCATCATTGTTGGACAGCTGTACGCTTGATGGCAAGATCTATTGTGTACCGGTAAACATACACAGCTTTCAGTGGATGTGGACAAGTCTCGACGCTTATAAAGCGGCAGGCGTTGATGCGCCGACTAACTGGGACGAATTTGTAGCTAGCGCGCCGAAACTGCGCGAAGCTGGAGTTACACCTCTTGCTGTAGGTAA
>CAZQOI010000055.1:0-20789 GCA_964594905.1 uncultured Granulosicoccaceae bacterium | reverse complement strand
GTGCCGATATTGCTGAGTACTCTGAAGCGAATATCCTGTTTCATCAACGAATTCTGGAGCTCTCTGGCTGCAATCTGCTCAAGACAACTGCCGACAGTCTCTTGCAGCATATGTACGCGGTTCGTCGCAGAGCCATGACGGAGGGCGATCGAATCACTCGCTCGGTGGTTGATCACATGGCCATCATCGAGGCTATCGAAAACCGCGAAGGTGATCTTGCCGCGATGCTGGTTCGCGATCACACCATGAAGTTGCATGATCACATCCACAAGACCTGGCTGGAACTTGGAGTCGCCAGAAACCGAACAAGCAGCTGACTCGATCACTGCAATTTTTATAAAGAACATTGGAGATACTGACATGTCCGCAACCCTTGAAGAAAAAAAGGTCTCATCCGCAAAGCCTGCTGAAGAGCAAGAGCTGACTGATGGCTTTCACTTGCTGATCGATGCCCTGAAAGCCAATGACTTGAATACGATTTACGGCGTTCCAGGTATTCCCATCACTGACTTTGGGCGACTTGCACAAGCGAGTGGCATGCGCGTTTTGTCTTTCCGGCACGAACAGCATGCCGGCAACGCGGCTGCAATCGCGGGTTACCTGACGCAGAAACCAGGCTTGTGTTTGACCGTGTCAGCCCCCGGGTTTCTAAATGGTCTGACGGCTCTGGCGAACGCCACTACCAACTGCTTTCCAATGATATTGCTGAGCGGCTCCTCCGAAAGAGAGATAGTTGATTTACAGCAAGGCGACTACGAAGAGATGGACCAGCTCGCCATCGCCAAACCTCTGTGCAAGGCTGCTTTTCGAATTCTGCACGCTGAAGACATCGGTATTGGCGTCGCTCGAGCAATTCGCGCTGCCGTGTCTGGTCGCCCAGGTGGTGTTTATCTTGACTTGCCAGCTAAGTTGTTCGGCCAGGTCATGGATGCGGCCGAAGGCGCTCGTTCGATTGTGAAGGTTATTGATCCAGCGCCAGCTCAGTTACCAGCACCTGATTCTGTTGCTCGAGCTCTGGATGTTATCAAGTCAGCCAAACGTCCTTTAATCATTCTCGGTAAAGGTGCTGCGTATGCGCAAGCGGATGAAGATATCAAGGCCTTGGTCGAGAATAGTGGCATTCCGTATTTGCCAATGAGTATGGCCAAGGGCTTATTGCCGGATGATCATCCGCAATCAGCTGGTGCTGCACGATCACTTGCATTGAAGGAGTCAGACGTCGTCATCATGGTGGGTGCACGATTGAACTGGTTACTGTCGCACGGTAAAGGTAAAAGTTGGGGAGAGCCTGGCTCCAAGAAGTTTGTGCAGATCGATATTGAACCAACTGAAATGGACAGCAATGTAGAAATCGCTGCACCACTTGTGGGTGATATAGCTTCAGTGGTCAAGGCCTTACTTGAAGGCATGGGAAACAACATGCCAAAACCTCCTGCGGATTGGATCTCTGCCATAAATGAAAAACGCGATGCAAATCTTGCGCGTATGGCAACTCGTTTGGAAAGCAACACCACACCAATAACACCAATGGATTTTCATGCAGCCTTAGGTGCCCTGAAAGTCATTATGAAAGAACGACCCGAAACAATGCTTGTAAATGAAGGTGCCAATACATTGGATTTTGCGCGCAGCATCATTGATGTTTACAAACCACGTAAGCGTCTCGATGTCGGTACCTGGGGCATCATGGGTATTGGTATGGGAGCGGCAGTGGCGGCGGCAGTTGAAACGGGTAACCGTGTTTTGGCCGTTGAAGGTGATAGCGCGTTTGGCTTTTCCGGTATGGAGGTCGAGACTATCTGTCGTTATAACTTGCCTGTGTGTATTGTGGTCTTTAATAACAACGGGATTTATCGCGGTACTGATGTCAATCCAACTGGCGGCGCTGATGTTGCGCCAACGGTCTTTGTAAAAAATTCACGTTATGACATGATGATGGAAGCCTTTGGTGGCGTAGGTGTTACGGCAAATACTCGAGATGAATTGACAGATGCTGTTAACAAAGCATTGGATTCAGGTAAGCCAACGCTGGTCAATGCGGTTATCGATGAAAATGCTGGAACCGAAAGTGGTCGTATCGGAAATCTGAATCCGCAAAGTGTTGTATCAAAAAAATAATTAGGTATTCTGTTAACTGAAACTATCAGCGAGTCACTCTATCAATGAAAGCTCTAGAAGGTATCAAAGTATTGGACTTCACCCATGTTCAATCTGGGCCCACGTGTACTCAACTACTTGCCTGGTTTGGTGCTGACGTTTTAAAGGTTGAGCGTCCCGGTGTTGGAGATGCAACTCGTAAACAGCTGATTGATGTGCCAGGTGCTGACAGCCTTTATTTCACGATGCTCAATCACAACAAACGCTCAATCGAGCTCAATTCCAAAAACGAGACTGGTAAACAAGTGCTGACCCGTCTGATTGAGGAATGCGATGTACTGGTTGAAAACTTTGCACCAGGTGCACTTGATCGCATGGGTTTTACCTGGGAGCGTATTCAGGAAATTAATCCACGCATCATCATGGCATCTATCAAAGGCTTTGGCCCAGGTAAATATGAAGACTGTAAAGTTTATGAGAACGTTGCTCAATGCGCTGGTGGTTCTGCTTCAACAACGGGCTTTCGTGATGGGCCTCCACTGGTTACTGGTGCTCAAATAGGCGACTCTGGTACCGGATTGCATTTATGTTTGGGAATCGTAACCGCACTGTTTCAACGAGAAAAGTCTGGCCGTGGACAAAAAGTATCTTGTGCCATGCAAGACAGTGTATTGAACCTTGCTCGAGTAAAGCTTCGCGATCAGCAGCGTCTCGATAAAGGTCCATTGAATGAGTATTCGCAGTTTGGTGAAGGTATCCCCTTTGGTGATGCAACGCCTCGAGCCGGCAACGATTCCGGTGGTGGTCAGCCTGGTCGAATTCTCAAGTGCAAAGGTTGGGAGCAAGATCCCAACGCGTACACCTACTTTATTATTCAGGCAGCGATCTGGGAGAAGGTATGCGATGTAATCGGCGAGCCTGATTGGAAAACCAAGGAAGGTTATGCAAAGCCCGCTGAACGCTTGGATAAGTTGAACGAGATATTCGATCGAATAGAACAGTGGACGATGACCAAGTCAAAGTTTGATGTTATGGATATCTGTAATCCACACGACATTCCTGTCGGTCCAATTTTATCCATGAAAGAGATCTCCGAAGATCCGGGTCTCTTTGCAACAGGCACTATGGTTAAGGTTGATCATCCTGAACGAGGTGAGTATCTCAGCGTGGGTTGCCCGATCAAGCTCTCGGATAGCGATGTTGAAGTCGAGCGTTCCCCATTGCTCGGTGAGCACACGGTCGAAATATTGAAGGATGTTCTTGGTTATAGCGGTGATAGCCTGCAAGAAGTCATCGACTCTGGTGCGGTAGGTGAGGCCAAGGCGTGAGTAATCAACTGCACAAGCCAACATATGGAGTGAAACCATGCGCTTGATAGTGATGGGCCAACAGGCTTTCGGCAAAGATGCATTAGAGAAAATCATAGATGCCGGGACCGATGAGGTCGTAGCTGTTTATTGTGAGCCAAACAAGGAAGGTGCAGCAGACGATCCAATCAAGGAGTTTGCGCTGGAAAAAGGGTTGCCAGTACACCAGCCCGCACATTTCAAGGATCAAAAAACACTAGACGAGCTTGATTCCTACAAAGCTGATTTGATGATCATGGCGTTTGTTAATGTCTTTGTGCCAGAGGCGGCCCGAGACACACCTGCCCAAGGTTCGATTTGTTTTCATCCTTCATTGCTTCCCTTGCACCGAGGCCCTTCAGCTGTCAACTGGCCAATCATCATGGGCAGTACCAAATCTGGTTACTCGTGGTTCTATCCGACTGATGGTCTGGACGAAGGAGAAGTGTTGTTGCAATGGGAGTGTCCGATTGCTCCTGATGACACCGTCATCAATCTGTACTTCAAAAATATTTATCCGTCGGCTGTTGATTCAGTATTAACAGTGTGTGACTTGTTCCGCAGTGGAAAGCCACCGCGAATGCAGCAAGACGAATCTCAAGCAACTTATGAAAGACGCTGCACCAAGAAGCATGCACACATTGACTGGTACAAACCAGTTGCACAGGTTTATAACCTGATTCGTGGTACCAACCCCGCGCCCGGTGCATGGACGACACACAACGGTGCTGAATTGAGTGTCTATGACTCGGCACCAGCTCCTGGTGACGGTGTCGCTGGACGTGTAATGGATATCTCCGATGAAGGTGTCAGTGTGCAAAGCGTTGGCGGAAGGATTTTGATCAAACGTGTAAAACCTGCTGGCGGCGGCAAGGTCACTGCGGCTGAGTGGGCATCTGAAGCTGGTCTCAGTGTTGGTGACCAGCTAGGTTCGTGAAAAAACTTATTCGTAAATAAAACATAAAAAAATTAGGGATCACTTGATGAGCGTTAAGACCGACATAGAAATTGCACGCGAGGCTAACAAGCTTCCGATCCAGGACGTCGGTGAGAAGCTCGGCATACCGGTTGAGTCATTAGTGCCCTATGGTCATGACAAGGCCAAGATATCGGCTGATTTCATCAAGGCGAAGGCAAGTGGCAGCGACGGTAAGCTGATACTGGTTACGGCTATCAACCCAACGCCTGCCGGTGAAGGTAAAACCACCACCACGGTAGGGCTTGGTGATGGGCTTAACGCGATTGGCAAGAAAGCGTTGATTTGTATTCGCGAAGCATCCTTGGGTCCTTGTTTTGGTATGAAGGGTGGCGCTGCTGGAGGTGGGTATGCGCAGGTAATTCCCATGGAGGATATGAACCTCCACTTCACCGGTGACTTCCACGCAATTACTTCTGCGCACAATTTGTTGTCCGCGATGATCGACAACCATATCTACTGGGGTAATGCCTTGGAGATCGATTCGAGACGCGTTGTCTGGCGCCGTGTAATGGATATGAACGATCGAGCCTTGCGTCAAATCACGGCAAGTCTTGGTGGTGCGACCAATGGATTTCCGAGTGAAGCTGGTTTTGATATCACCGTCGCCTCCGAAGTCATGGCCATATTATGTTTAGCGACTGACCTTGAAGATCTGGAAAAGCGACTTGGCGATATTATTGTTGCCTACCGTCGTGACAAGTCACCCGTTTACTGTCGTGACATCAAGGCTGATGGTGCAATGACGGTTTTGTTGCGCGACGCAATGCAACCGAATCTTGTACAAACCCTGGAGAATAACCCTGCGTTCGTTCATGGTGGGCCGTTTGCCAACATTGCCCATGGTTGCAACTCTGTGATTGCAACCAAATCCGCATTGAAGCTCGCTGATTACGTTGTCACTGAAGCAGGTTTCGGTGCTGATCTGGGTGCGGAAAAATTTCTCGATATCAAATGTCGTAAAGCAGGTATCGCTCCTTCGGCTGTTGTACTGGTTGCAACCGTCCGTGCCATGAAAATGAACGGAGGTGTTGAGAAGGATGATCTTAACCAGGAAAACGTGGATGCTGTTGTCAACGGTTGTGCAAACCTGGGTAGGCACATTGAAAACATCAAGAAGTTTGGTGTTCCGGTTGTTGTTGCCATCAATCATTTCACACTGGATACAGACGCAGAAGTTGCAGCGGTAAAAGAATTTGTAACGGCTCAAGGTTCTGAAGCTATCGTTTGTAAGCACTGGGCTTCAGGTTCTGCTGGCACCAAGGAGCTCGCTGAGCAAGTTGTGGATATCGTTGAAAGTGATAAAGCGAATTTCACTCCGCTGTACCCAGATGATATGTCTTTGATGAAAAAGATAGAAACCATAGCTACGGAAATCTATCGGGCTGATGAAGTGCTTGCCGACAAGGCTGTTCGTGATCAACTCAAAGCATGGGAAGAAGCCGGTTACGGTAATTTGCCAATCTGTATAGCCAAGACGCAATACTCATTTTCAACAGATCCTGAATTGCGCGGTGCGCCTACCGGGCATAGCATCCCTATTCGTGAAGTAAGGCTGTCAGCTGGCGCTGGATTCATAGTCGCAATTTGTGGTGCCATCATGACCATGCCTGGTTTGCCAAGAATTCCGTCAGCTGAATCCATTCGTCTTAATGATGACGGTCAGATAGACGGGTTGTTCTAGGAGCATCAGCCGTGATACGTAAAATAGTCATACCAGTTCGAGGTGATGGTAAAGGCGACAATGTGTTTGCCCATGCCGCTTGTCTAGCGAAGCGTTATAAAGCGCATGTACTGGTGACGCATTGCAGACCTCGCGCCGAAGATCTCATGCCTTATGGTGTCGTCATACCATCAGCATTAAAGAACATGGTGTTAGAACAGTCTGAAGGTGTCGCGGACCAACTCGAAACCAGTATGCGTGGTGAAGTGGATGTGCTTGCTAAAGAGCTAGGCATTACACAGTCAGATGGATATATTGAAGGTCAGGCTTCTACATCCTGGTTGGAAGAACAAGGACGTCAGGTAGACATTATCAAACGTCATGGTCGAGTAGCTGACCTTATCTGTGTTGCCAAACCTGATGTCAGTAGAAACCTCGGTTCAAACACATTAAAAGCCGCATTGTTCAACACAGGGCGTCCAGTCATGATGTGCCCACCTGTCGATAAGCCACCTGAGAGCTTGTGTGACGTTGTGGGCATCGCGTGGAATGGTTCTATCCAGGCAAGCAGGGCGGTAGCCTGTGCAACGGGCGTACTTGAACAGGCAAGCAAAGTTATAGTATTTTCATCTGGTGTTGAAATAACCGGTGCAAGTGCGTCAAGTCTTGCTGAATATCTTGAAGCGCGCGGAGTCAATGTACTTGTTGAGCGATTTGAGAACGAAAAACATATAGGAGCTGAGTTGCTTGAGCGATCAAAATCAGCGAACGTTGATACTTTATTGATGGGCGCTTATAGCAACAGCCATGAAACTGAAACCATACTGGGTGGAACGAGTCAGTATGTTGTGGATAACGCAGATTTCCCGATTATTCTGGTGCATTAGTAAGCTGTTAATAGCATTGCGCTGAATATAAGTAGTACGAGTATTTAAGAGGAGTGAAGTAAGAGAAATTATCTTTACAGCGTGCGTGACGTAATCACGTAACAAAGCAGAAGTAATTCTAATAACTGCGGAGCGAGAATTATATGAAAAGTACCAAACGAGCCTTTATAGGCATTGCAGGTGCAGCTGCCTTAGCGGCCTCATCGTTTACCGGTGTTGCTCAGGCACAGGGATGGGAGCCTACCAAGCCAATCGATTTCGTCATTATGGCGGGAGCTGGTGGAGGCGCTGATCAGATCGCACGATTTATCCAATCTGTAGCTGAGAAGAAAAAGTTAACACCTCGGCCTTTGATACCTAATAACAAAGGTGGTGGTTCAGGCGCCGAAGCCTTGATCGCATTGAATGGTTCAAAAGATCCGAATCACACCATTCTTGTTACCTTGAATTCCTTTTTTACAACCCCCTTACGTCAAGAAAATCTTGGCATTGATATCAGTACGTTTACCCCTGTTGCAATGATGGGCGTTGATCCGTTCGTACTGTGGGTTCACAAAGACCGAAATATCAATTCTTTTGACGAATGGCAAGCTGCTGTTAAAGAAGCTGATGGCGAATGGGTCATGGGTGGAACAGGTAAAGGACAGGAAGATTCCCTCGTCACTACCTGGCTTGAGCAGAACTACGACCTCAAGATCAAGTACATCCCTTATAAGGGTGGTGGTGCTGTAGCAAAAGACCTTGCCGGTCAGCAGATCATGTCATCGGTCAACAACCCTTCAGAAGCTAAAGGCTTCTTTGAAAATGGTGATGTAGTACCGTTGGTCTCTTTTTCTGACGAGCGTCTGCCATTGGTTTCTGGTGTGCCGACTGTGAAGGAACTGGAAAAAGACTTCAGCTACTACAACCAGCGTGCTGTTGTTGGTGCTCCTGGTATGTCTGATGAAGCAGCTGCTTATTATCAGAAACTGTTCAAGGAGATCTATGACTCTGAAGAATGGCAGGGCTACATGGCATCAGAGAGTCTTTCTCCGTTGTGGATGGATGCTGACGAGCAGAAAGCTTACTGGGCTACTCAGGTAGAGCGTCACAAGGAATTGCTGGCGAAGATGGAAAAGTAAATGCTGTTTGTTCGGCATTTGTAAGAACACGTAACTTTAATTGCTAGCTTGTAGGAGTCTGCCGCATGCGGCTTGCTGAAATAATAATGGCTGGAGTGTTGGCAGTCTTTTCCATCTATTTGATGTGGAAGAGCACCGAGCTCAATATAGGTTACGTACTTGATGAAGGACCGGGTGGCGGAGCATGGCCGTTCTGGCTATCGGCGATCATGTTGATATGCACGGGTTTTATTGCATACAACGGTATCAAACGCCGATCTCCGCCATCCCAGTCTGAAGAGCCAATGCTCGACCGTTACGGCCGCAAGATGTTGTTGCAGGTCGGTGGCGGTATATTAGGATTTATCGCGCTGATCGATATCATTTCAATGTACGGCGCGATGTTTGTCTTTTTAATTTATTACCTGGGTTTTCTAGGTCGGCACTCTTTAAGATTAACGCTGACCATTTCCATCCTCACGCCGATAATTTTCTTTTTCTTCTTCGAAGCGTTGATGCGAATCACCTTACCCAAGGGTCTGCCGTTTCTTGAGCCGGTATTCAACTTCATGAACAACATAATTTATTGAATTATGGCTTTCATGATTGACGTGCTGAACTGCAACTCAAACTCAACTAACGGGCGAACATAATATTATGATGGAGATAATGGGAAGTCTTGGTGATGGGATACTACTGTCACTACAGCCTCTGAATCTGCTGCTGATATTAATTGGCGTAACGCTGGGCTTATTTATAGGCGCAATGCCAGGCCTTGGTTCGGTCAATGGTGTTGCCATATTGCTGCCCATCACCTTTCTGGTACCGCCAGGCTCTGCCATTATTTTTCTGGCGGCCATTTATTACGGCGCCATGTACGGTGGAGCAATATCCTCGATTACTCTAGGTATTCCCGGTGCATCTACTGCGGTCGCGACAACCTTTGATGGTAGGCCACTGGCCATGCAGGGCCGTGCGAGGCTTGCGCTGGTAACAGCGGCAATCGCCTCGTTCATCGGTGGCACCGTTGCTAATGTCTTTTTCACTGGCTTTGCACCGTTGCTGGCATCGGTTGCCTTAAGTTTTGGTCCACCAGAGATTTTTGCCTTGATGTTGCTGGCGTTTGCAACATTTGTTGGTTTGGGCGGTGATGATATCCCTAAAACTATTTTCTCTATTTGCATAGGATTGGTTCTGGCAGCTGTTGGATTCGATGAGATATCAGGCGAGCCACGTCTGATCTTTGGTGGTATTACGGGCTTTCTTCACGGCATCAACTTTCTGGTATTGGCTATCGGTGTGTATGGCATAGGTGAAATGCTTTGGACCATAGACAGCACGCGTGGAAAGATCACCACCACCGAAACAAAAATGACGATCAAGGGTGGCGTAGCGGATGCAAAGGAAGGCATGCGTCGCGGTTGGAAAGGCACAGCAATAGGATCATTACTTGGATTTTTCGTCGGTATTCTTCCAGCTGCTGGTGCGACTCCAGGTTCATTGATGGCTTATGGCGTCTCCAAGCTTGTATCCAGAAAACCTGATGAGTTTGGCAAGGGACATCCTGGTGGTGTTGCAGCGCCGGAAGCTGCCAATAATTCTGCATCGACGGGTTCGATGTTGCCGATGCTGACGCTGGGTATTCCTGGCTCGCCAACAACAGCCATCTTGCTCGGTGGCATGGTTATCTGGGGATTGACGCCAGGTCCAAGACTGTTTACCGATCAGCCAGAATTTGTCTGGGGACTAATTGGCTCTTTTTACGTTTCCAATGTTGCGGCTGTCGTGGTCAACCTGGCATTTATACCTCTGTTTATAGCCATGCTCAGAATGCCGTTTACCATCCTTGCATCGATGATCTTTGTGTTATCGGTAGTCGGTGGTTATGCGGCCACCAAAGACATGCATGATGTGTGGTTGATGCTTGGCTTCGGCTTCTCAGCATTCATGTTGCGTAAGCTTGATTATCCACTTGCACCGGCTGTTCTTGCGATAGTGTTAGGCCCAATCGCTGAACCGACATTAAGACAATCCTTGTTATTGTCTTCTGGTGATCCGTCCATTTTCATTACACGACCCATCGCGGGTCCGATTACGATTGTCGCGCTGATACTGATACTAATGCCATTGGTCAAGTATGTTTGGGTGCGGAAACGTGGGAAAAATTGACCGACGCGGCTAATGCCTGGAATCCAGGGCTGGATTCCGATATACCGCGGCACCTCCTGCCGTTGGTAACGCTCTTCAGAGAAGAGAGTGGGTTTGTTGATTATCGTGAGGCCAGTGAACTTGCTGATCTGACAGGTCTTAAAGTCAATGATCTCGTCGCATTTCGTCCGCAACGGCTGGTTATTCATGACTTGTTGGTACGGGTGACAGCTGATTTATCTGTCCCTGATGGACCAAATTATGAAGATTTAGGGATAAGTCTTCGCGGTATGGTTGACAAGATATATTCTGAATACGTAGTGCCCGAAGCCGATGCTATCTCGGCTTTGTACCGCGACAAGCGCGAAGAGGTTGAAGGTTTCGTCACGCAGCAGTTATCTGAAAAGTTCTTCGATAAACGAGCTGAAGCGGTGGTGCCGACAAAAGCACCTTCTTTGTTGAGAAAAATATTTAGCAAGAAACCCATAACGAAAACTACCGCATCAAGGCAATTGCCCGAGCTTGTTGCAATCGAGGAATGGGAGGAACTTTCGACATTAACTGACAACAACCTTCACAAGGCGAGTTTTCGGGCGTTGGTCAAAACAGTCGGAGCTATAGTAGGTCATCGCGGGGCGTTACGTATAGATCAGCAATTGGTGACAAGAATAGTGACCAATATGGCCTCTAATACTTACATTGCAGATCTAATTCACGAATTTGTCGAGCCGTTCTGGGAGCAGGCCATAAAGGTCGAAGATTATCGATATTTACCAGCGCAGAAAAGCCCGGTAATCATGAATGTTAAAGGCGCGTCAGCGTCGGGCAAAAGTACAATCAGGCCGCAACAGCGCCAGCTTGCAGGCAAGCTGAATATACCTTGGGAAGACTTTGCACTGATTAGCCCGGATTATTGGCGAAAGTACTTGTTGGATTACAACTCTCTAGGTGAAGACTACAAATACAGCGCAATGTTGACAGGGTCCGAGCTTGAGATCATAGATAAAAAGCTGGATCGGTATGTTGCTGGAAAATCCTTGGCTCAGAAGATGCCGCACCTACTGATAGACAGATTCCGTTTCGATAGCTTTACTGTCGATATTGACCAGACAGCTGATAGTCGATTGTTGTCCCGTTTTGGTGATCAAGTGTATTTGTTCTTTATGGTCACGCCACCTGCGGAAACGGTTACTCGAGCATGGTTACGAGGAATTGAAACTGGTCGCTTCAAGGCGGTCGATGATCTCCTGTATCACAACGTCGAAGCCTTTACTGGTATGCCGTCTCTATTTCTATCTTGGATTAATTCGAAAGACCGAGAGGTTCATTTTGAATTTTTGGACAACGATGTTACGCAAGGCGAACTACCTCGAACCGCGGCATTCGGCTGGAATGGAATCATGACTATTCTTGATGTTGAATTGATGCTCAATATAGATCGGTATCGGGAAGTTGATATAACTGCGCGAACACCTGATCAAGTTTTGAAATCAGATGAAAATATGATTGAAGCTCATAAAGGATTTCTGCATCGATGTTCCCAAAAGGTTGATATTTTAGATTTCGTGGACCGGGATACACTAAAGCTATATGCCAGAGTGAAAGGCGGACGTCTAATTTGGTGGGATCAAAAATATTTAGAAGAAAATAGTATTAATGCAGGTGTGCAAAAAATGTTCGAGGAACTTGGTTACTCGAATAATCAGTGTGAAGTCGCTATAGAGGAATCCTCGCTACGGATTGATCAGGTCCGTGAGAGTCAGTTTACTGTTGGGCGCTGGGGTTTGGCCTAATGGTCATTGAAATACTCGGTGACATCAGAGTAACGATGCCGTCGA
Organism: uncultured Granulosicoccaceae bacterium; assembly: GCA_964594905.1. Classification (GTDB taxonomy): domain Bacteria; phylum Pseudomonadota; class Gammaproteobacteria; order Granulosicoccales; family Granulosicoccaceae; genus Granulosicoccus. Next base: position 8,734 of record CAZQOI010000055.1, on the reverse strand, counting down.
GCGGAACCAGAGAACTACAGATTTGACTTCGAATCAGTTTGTTGAAAATACTCTTCTCGCGGTTAGATGCAAAGGAGAGCGTTTAACCTGGTGGGATCAAAAATATATTGAAGATAACGGTATTAGTGCTGATGTTCAGAAAGTGTTCACGGAGCTTGGTTGCACCTACAAAAACTTGAAGCCACTTTAGTGAATTATGGGTCTGAAAAAACTACGCCTGTCTATAGGCTCTTTTTCGATCACAGGATATTTTGTGTTTAAAAAAATGGGATTATTGGTAGGCAGGCAAGCTCAGTCGCGGCAACTGTTTAGTCACCAACAACTGAGCAGACTGCCCCGTAAGAATTATCGGTTTTTATTTTCTTGATTCATGCTGATAGCTTTACCCAATAGTGATATCGCCGCAGCCAACAGAACGATATCTTTTAATAGGAATTGCCCCGGTACTACTGAAAGTGCTGGAAATCCACCTAGGCTTGCTTCCCAACCAGGAGCTGTGTATAAAAAGCTCGCAGTCACAGCGAAGGTAGCAATTGCAGCCAGTGCCCCGACGATAGCAATACGCCTGTTGTGTAAGCCTACAACCAGGGCGACAGCCGTTAGTATCTCAACGCTTCCGATTAGATTGGATGCGCCCTGCAGGCTGAAAATGCTATATAGCCACGATACCAGCGGACTTGAAGCCACCAGACCTTCTATTGCTCCTGCCTCATAAGCAGTGAATTTCATCGCACCTATCCATGCAAGCACCACTACTACTGAGTAGCGAAGCGCATGATCGCCAAAGCGCGTTATTCGAGCACCCAATAGGTCTGCATTAGCGGCTGTGTAATCGTTGTTGTTTGCTTGAGCTAGTGTGTTCATGTTGTGAATTTCCTTAGAGTTGTAGAAATTTAAAATGAAAGTTAAAAGTTAAAAGATATTTAGCTACCTAGTTCTCTCGACCCCTAGGCTAGCTAGGCACTTTTGGCGAGGAAGTTTTATCAAAGATCAGCGAGTCCAATTGGCCGCTTCGCTCAGCTGAGATCAAATCATCACTGCCACCAATGTGAACGTCATTGATAAAGATTTGAGGTACGGTTTTACGTTGCGAGCGAACTTTCATCTCGTTCTCTAACCGCGGATCTAACGTCACGTCAATTTCGTTGTACTCGACGCCTTTTTGGTCCAGCAGATACTTGGCTCGACTGCAGTACGGGCACCAGGGTTTGGTGTACATCTCGATGTTGGCCATGGTTGTTCCTGTTCTCTGTAACTGGTGAACAGTATGATAGTGATATTTGAGATACGTTCTATGTCTAATAGTCTATAATAAATATACAGATCGTCTAATATCTGTCTATCAAGGGTACAATAATGTCTGCAGACGTATTGAGCGACCTGCTCAGATCGCTTCGGGCCAGCGGGACTGTTTATTTCTGCGATCAGCTCAAAGCGCCCTGGACTAAAGAGTTTTTCGACACAACGACTGGATGCTTCCACCAAATTCGTCGCGGAGGATGCTGGGTTGAATCAGAGGGGATGGTGGAACATCTCGGTCCCGGGGACTTCATCTTTCTTGCGCCCGGACGAGATCATATTCTGTCAAGTCAACCACCGGGCGAAGAGCACTCGGCAGCCGATCCCGGTACCTTGTTGCTATGCGGTAACTGTGAGTTCAACAGCGATGTGGACTCACCGATGGCGAGTTTGTTTCCACCGATCAGTATCATCAGGGATGAAACACTACAAGAGGAGAGTTGGCTGAAAAGTATTCTCAGTCAACTCAGCGCTGAGTATCTTTCACAAAAACCAGGTGCTTATCTAGCCGTTAACAAACTGACTGAAGTACTGATGGTGGAGTTGATACGGATGAACTTCGGCCAGAACGAACAGAGTACGCTAATGCGAGCATTGACTGATAAACAGATATCTGCCGCTCTTTCATACTTGCATAACAACTTCTCGCATGCGTGTACGTTGGATAATCTTGCAAAAGAAGTTGGTCTATCGCGTGCCAGTTTTGCCAAACGTTTTAAAGACCTGGTTGGCTTGTCAATGTTCGACTATTTAACTCAAATAAGGGTGCAACGAGCCAAAGAATTACTAACGGACACGAATCAGTCATTGTATGAGGTGGCGAATCAAATCGGCTACGAATCAGATCTCGCGTTTACCAGAACCTTTAAAAAACGTACGGGGGTGACACCCACTGCGTATAGAAAAACTCTGAATAAATAGTAAATTACAGAATTCGGCAATTTATAAACTTGCAATCAGTAGCTAAGAATCAAAAACAATTTCAGTGAAGTGATCATTTTCGATGAGAACTTCGAGTTTGGATATACCGTTTAATTCAACCGTTTTTTCGATCTTATTAACGCTAATTAAAATGCATTCTTCGCGGCTTGAATTACGCAGTGTGTCACGGGCAATTCCGGTAATGGATTCGCCCGATTTCATCGTCAACTTAACGGGAAATTGATACAAGCAAACCAACTCTATGTGATCATATTCGCTGCAAATTACCATGCAAGTTGTCAATCCCGCGACAGTTTCTCTTAAATATTTACACATCTACATGTGAAAGCCACCTTTATGGTGATCCGCATGAGTTAATAATCAGGCTCGGGTTGTAGTGTCGCTGTTGCGCGTTTTTTTGTTCCTTTTTTTATCCTTACGTTTCTTGTCGCGTTTGGATTTACTCTTTGCCACGTATTTCTTTTTTGCTTGGGGCGCGCGTTTTTCAGAAATTTCAGTAGTCGCGGCTTTTCTAGATTTGCTGTCTTGATTGTTAGTCTCATCACTTCCGGTAGACTTTCCATCTGACACCCGTGAAATATCTAAACGCCTATTACACACCCACACACGCTTTAAGTCCTTGAGCAGGAATTTCGGCATACCAGTGGGTAGATCGATAGTGCTGTGTTCTTCGTTTATTTTGATGCGCCCGATAAACTGCGAGTCTATCCCGGCTTCATTGGCAATTGCGCCTACCAGGTTGGAGGCCTTGACGTCATGCGACGACCCGACTTCAACCCGATAAGTCTCCAGCTCTAAATTGTCATCACGTTTGCGATTTCGCGCTTGACGTGCAGGATTGCCTGCGGGCTTGTCCCTTGATTCAGTGAGAACAGCTTCAGTGACACGGCTATCCATTGCGCTGTTAATGCGCTTTTTTGGTCCTTTATCTTTCTTGTTTTTCTGTTTTTGACCTTTGCCGGTTTTGCCTTCTTCCTTAAGCTGCAATGATTGTCCACGCAAGCACAATGAGGCGAGGGCTGCGGCGACTCGTTCATTAGGCACATCGTGTTCTTGAACGTAGTCACGAATCAGTTGTTGCAAGAAACTCAGCTCACCTTTTGCAAGAGTGTCGCTGATACTTTGTTTGAAGTCAGCGATGCGGCGGTTGTTGACCATTTCAACCGTTGGCAGTTCAAGTTTCTCAATTTTTTGTCTTGTTGTTTTCTCAATCGAATGCAGCAGACGTTGTTCTCTTGGAGTGACAAACAGTATGGCGTCCCCACTACGCCCAGCACGGCCAGTACGGCCAATTCGATGAACGTAAGCTTCGGTATCGTAAGGAATGTCGTAGTTGATGACATGGCTGATTCGATCAACATCTAAACCACGTGCGACGACATCGGTTGCCACCAGAATGTCCAAAGAGCCTGATTTAAGTTTGTCTACCATCTGCTCGCGTTGCGACTGTGGCATATCACCATTCATTGCAGCGGTTGAAAAACCGCGTGCGCTTAGGCGCTCAGCCAATTCGACAGTGGCAGTACGGGTACGCACAAAAATCAGAATTGCATCAAAGCGTTCTACCTCAAGAATGCGAGTCAATGCATCGAGCTTGTGATGATGACTGACCATCCAATAGCGCTGGCGAATAGTTTTCGCAGTGCTTTGCTGGCTCTGAATTGAAATCTCAACCGGTGATTTCAGATGCTTTGAGGCGATGCGTTTGATCTGTTTTGGCATGGTTGCCGAGAACAGTGCCATCTGTCGAGTGCTTGGCGTTTGCTCAAGTATCCATTCGACATCATCGATAAAGCCCATGCGTAGCATTTCGTCGGCTTCATCGAGTACCAGGGACGAGAGCTTATCGAGCTTCAATGTTCCACGTCGAATGTGATCCATCACGCGTCCGGGTGTGCCTACGACAACCTGAACACCGCGTTTCAGTTGACGTACCTGGCCTCCGTATTCCTGTCCGCCATAGACTGGCAGGATGCGAAGTTCAGGGATATGGGTTGCGTAACGTGTGAATGCTTCGGCGACCTGTATGGCGAGTTCGCGGGTGGGCGTCAGCACCAGGGTTTGGACGGAATTGGATTTTGTGTCAAGACGCGCGAGTATTGGTAAAGCAAATGCGGCTGTTTTCCCGGTTCCCGTTGGTGCGTGACCGAGTACATCATGCCCATCCATCAGAGGCGGAATGGTGCTGTCCTGAATAGGAGTGGGCGTTTCATAACCGACCGACTGCACAGCGCGAAGTAGCGTGGCTGGCAGCGAAAAATCGCTGAAATGTTCGTGCTTGGGGGGGGAGGGTGTCATCGCAGCAGCTTAACGCATCTACACTTCCTTCGTGCCGACTCTTGCCTGAACTTTGACCCTGCCCTTATTATCGGGTTAATCACTACCGTAATCGGGGATTCGCAGTGAAATATTGGCTGTTTAAATCTGAACCGGATGCCTTCAGTATCAATGATCTGAAAGGAATGAAGGGTAAAAAAGATCATTGGGACGGTATTCGCAACTATCAGGCGCGTAACCTTATGCGTGATGATATTAAAAAGGGTGATCTAGGGTTTTTCTACCACTCCAGTTGCAAGGTTCCGGGTGTGGTTGGCATTGTCGAAATCGTCAAGGAAGCCTACCCTGATCACACAGCGCTTGATCCCAAGGAAAAGTACTACGATCCGAAAGAGACTGCCGATAACCCAAGATGGGTCATGGTTGATGTGAAATTCAAGCAACAATTCAAAGAGATCATTCCGCTCGAGAGGCTCCGTTCCGTAAAGGCGCTCAGTGAGATGATGTTGTTGCGTAAGGGCAGCAGATTGTCCATTCAGCCGGTCAGCAAGAAAGAATGGAACGCCATCGTCAAACTGAGCGATGCGCAATAGGCCGACCGCTTGAATATTGGGAGAAAGGGATGCACGTAATACTAGGTTTTCTGGGTGTCGTTGTTACTGTGGTGGTGCTTTTAAGCCGTTTAGCTGATGCTGGCATAAGTCTCGGTGGCTTAAATCCGTTTCTGTGGCACCGTCGCCGCAAGTGGCAGTCAAAAATGGATGGCGATCCCATCTATCAGGTCGATCACCCTATGGATATGACGGCTCTACTGCTGAGTGCTGCGGCAAAGATTGATGGTGATATGAGTAGCGAACAGAAAGCAATGCTGATCGAATCCTATGAAACGGAGTTCAATCTCAGTAAGAAAGATGCAGCGGCGTTGGCAATTTCCAGTGCTTATTTATTGGGTGATGGTGTGGCCATCCGTGGGAACCTTGATAAAGTGCTTAAACCAGCGTTACCAAATTTCAGTGAAGCGCAAGCGAAGTCCGCGGTCAGTTTGCTGGATAAATTAAGCCGCCTTGATGCTTCACCAAACCCGCTGAGAGCTGAATTTATCTCGCAAGCTACTCAATCTCTAGAGAAGACGTTCGAAGAAAAAGGTAAATGGGTATAACCGTGGAAACTTTCGCACGGTATCGACAGATAACATTTTTATATTAATTGGCTCATGACTGATTCAGATTCAAAGCAGGAAAAATCCGAAATTCTGGAGCGCCCAAGTGGTGTGCTTGAAGGTGATGCCGCCTTGGCATGGCAGGCCTACAATGCGATGGAAACAACCAAGCAACGTCACTTCGAATTACTCGAAACGCTTGACGCGAAAAAGAAAAACTACAATATCGATCCAACAGACAACGACAAATTACTGCTTGACTGTTTTTTGGCCGATCATGATCAGCAAGTGAAACAGTTCACCACTGCCTCTCGCCAGTTGAAAGAGCAAAACACTGCGGCTCACGGTACCTTGTTCGAATATATCGCTGCGATCAACCAGGCAGCTTCAGATAGACGTGTTACGCACTAAGCGCCTTAGCCACTTCGTTACTGAAGCCCGGTCAACTCCACACGACGATTGATGCGTCGGCCTTCCAAGGTCTCGTTGTCGCCCAGTGGTGTGCTCTCGCCATATCCCTTTGCCTGAACCTGATTCGGACCCACGCCGCGCAGCATCAAATAGTGCCTGACCGCATCAGCGCGTTTTCCAGATAGCCTTTGATTGTTGGACTCGGTTCCCTGATTGTCGGTATGAGCGCCGATTTCAAATACTTTCGCGGGAAAGTGCTGCATCGCATTCGCCACTCTATCAAGTAGACGCCGCGCATTCACATCAATGTAACTACGCCCTGTTGCAAATGAAATACCTTCTAACACCAGGGTATCGGAAACGGCGCATCCCAATTCGCTAATGTTCTTTTCAGAATTCTCGGTATTTTCATCTTGTTCATCTGTTGGCAATGACAAGCAGATGTCTCGGTAATCGGGTACACCGTCTTCATCGTCATCGGGCGAGCAGGCATCATTGGCCGATGATGCGGTATCGCAAGGGTCAATTTCTTCAGCTACCTCGACAGGTTCGCGATAGCGGTACTCTATAAGCAGCTCTGCAGGCTCGCTACCTGATTGACGAAACGTAAGCGTGTTGTTTTCCTCGATCCATTCTCCAAGCGATGTATTTTTGGACGAGTACTGCAGAACCTCAAATTCAGATGGAAATACCCACGTGATGCTTGACGAGAACTGGCTGTCATCGCGCACGGTTAGCTGCACGGGAGGTGAGTTCGTATTCAGCAGAAAAGTACCGGGTGTCGTCTGCTCAACCGCAGCCCCATACTGATGATGGTAGCGGGCGAATGAGCTGCCCGACCAGAGCGCAATACGTTCAGGCCGTTTCGTATGAGCGTAAATGAAGGTATCTCTATCGGGACCCATAAAGCGGACAACCTGGGGAATGACGCTGCCCGGTAAATCAACGATCAGCAGCTCGTCTTCGGTGGCAAGGGTGTGCTGTACCGTGTGCGAGCGACCATCGGATTCCAGCGCGATCAGCAGGTCGCTGATTGATTCTGCAAAGGCTCCAGAACCGCTGAACGACAGCAGCAGTAACACGATCGAGCCGACGGCTTGTCTGATTCTGGTCGCGGGTAGCTGTCGGTCTGACGCCAGATGTGTATTGCGCCGCGCGGCTGTGTTTTGGAGCATGCAGTGAGTTTAACGTAGGTCCGTGTTGGTATTTTAATAGCTAAGGAACGCGGAGACTCATGCCTTAGCTTGATACAATCAGTAGGACCGCTAGTCCCTCTGTACCGCGGCGCAGAGAATAGACCACATTGGCATGACGAAACAAATCTGGCTTACTGGAATAACCCCTTCGGGTACCCCCCATTTGGGTAATTATGTAGGTGCCATCCGCCCCGCTATTGCCGCGAGTCAGCGACATGAGCAGGAGGGCTTTTACTTTCTTGCTGATTATCACGGGATGATCAAGAGTCAGGATCCGGCGCTACTGCGTCAATCCCGCCAGGAAATTGCAGCTTCATGGCTAGCCTTGGGTCTGGATACCGAGCACGCAACCTTTTATCGACAATCCGATATCCCGGAAATCATGGAATTGACCTGGATGCTCACCTGCTTGACCGCCAAGGGTTTAATGAACCGGGCACATGCCTACAAAGCTGTGGTGCAGGAAAACATCGAAGATGGCGACAGTGATCCCGATAAGGGGATCACCATGGGTTTGTTCAGCTACCCAGTACTGATGAGCGCAGATATTCTGATGTTCAAAGCAACCCATGTTCCCGTCGGTCGTGATCAGATTCAACACATAGAAATGGCGCGCGATATCGCGCAACGTTTTAATCATCACTACGGTGAACTTCTCGAACTACCTAATTTTGTTGTTGACGACAAGGCGGCTGTGTTGTCAGGCCTGGATGGGCGCAAGATGAGTAAAAGCTATGGCAACACCATTCCATTGTTTGAGACTTCGAAAAAACTGAGAAAGTCTGTCATGAAGATCAAAACCAATTCCCAGGAACCTGGTGAGCCTAAAGAGACGGCAGGCAATACGGTATTTGAAATCTTCAGCGCAATAGCCTCTGAGGATGAGACACAAACACTGGCCGCAGACTATGCAGAAGGGATTGGTTGGGGTGATGCCAAACAACGACTTTTTGAAATGCTCGATGGTGTTCTGGCTGAACCACGAGAGCGTTACAACGAGCTGATGTCCAATCCAGAAGAAATTGACAAAGTTCTAGCTGTGGGTGGTGAACGTGCTCGTGCTATTAGTCGCCCGTATATGGATCAGCTTCGTCAAGCTGTCGGTATCGCCTAGACATGAACCCGGTTCTGATAAATCGTTGGCGTGGTAACTCTATCGAAAACCGTCATCGCGGTGCGGTTGCGATTGTTGAGTCTTCTGGGCGATTGATGGGTGCGTTGGGAGATATCCAGCGAGCCGTTTTTCCGCGTTCTGCCATCAAGTATCTGCAAGCGATTCCATTTGTAGAATCTGGAGCAGTCGAAGCCTATGGTCTTGATGATCGACACATTGCATTAGCTTGTGCATCCCACAACGGAGAGCCGATTCACGTTGGCTTGGCGCAAGATTGGTTAAGCAGGCTTTCATTGACACATGATGATCTTGAATGTGGAGCCGAATTGCCACTGC